>JAAZBL010000046.1 GCA_012513825.1 Limnobacter sp.
CATCGAGATCGCGGAAGATCGGGCCGATGCGAACCTCGCCCCAGGTCCCGAGCGTGGTACCGAGGTCGACACCGAGGCGCGTTTCGGTCACTTCGTACCTGGCGACTCGATCGTCGCCGACGAAGATGTCCTCGGTGGAACGGCTGATTCGCGCGTACGGCGCGACGAAGTAGCGCCCGCGGCGTTCGAAGGGCTGGTAGAACTCGCTGAACAGGTAATTATCCTTGCCGACTTGCGCCTCGGACAGCCACTCGCCACCGGCGCGGTTGAGCCAGGTGCGCCGGTAACTCGCCAGCGCATTGAAATGGGCCTGGCCGTGGAAGTCCGATGCCAGCGCCAGGCCGAAGCGCAGATAATCGGGACCGATCGACTTCTCCCTGACCTGCACGACCAGGGCGCTCCGCCCCGGACCCCGCTCGATCCGGTAATCCACCGATTCGAAGTCGCCCCGGCCGTAGATCCGCCGCAGGTCGGCGTCGAGCTGCGGCTCCGTGAGCGGCCTGCCCGGTTTCGACGCCATCAGCGTGCTCAGCACTTCGGCGTTCGTGCGCTCGATGCCCTCGAAGCGGATCTCGTCGACAGGGCCGAGCACCGTGCCCGCATGCTGCCGTCGCTCGCGAAGCGCAGCGTACTGCGCCGGCGAAACGGCGTAGCCGGCGAGCGCGCCCGCCTGGCGCCGCGCGGCGACTTCGCCGATTGCGATCGCTTCCTTCTGGCGGTCGAAGCTCGCAGCCGATATGTCGCCCAGGTCGGGTGCGATCAGGACGTCGCGCGCCGTCAGGCCCGCGAGTTGCCTGTCGACGGTCGCCTTGCCGAGGAAGCTCGTCAGCTGCCCGACGATCGCCAGCGACGAGCCGAGCTGTTCGCGCGTCAAAGCCGGCGTTCCGATATTGACGGCGATGACGACTTCCGCATTGCAGAGGTTGCGCACCACGTCGATCGGCAGGTTGTTCGAAATGCCTCCGTCGACGAGCAGGCGATCGTCGATCTCGACCGGCGCGAGTGCTCCCGGGATCGCCATGCTGGCGCGCATGGCGCGCACGAGGCTTCCCCTCGCAAGCACGACCTCCTCTCCGGTCGCGATGTCCGTCGCCACTGCGCGATAAGGGATCGGCAGCCTGTCGAACTCGCTCACGCTGGCGGCGGGGGCCGACAAGCGGCGCAGGAAGCCTTCGATCGTGACGCCGGCCACGACCCCCTTCGGTAGCAGGATCGCGCCATCGCGGATGCCGAATTCCGGAGCGAACAGGCCTTTGTAGTCGTCCTCCTTGCGACGGATTGAAATCTCGCCGCGCGGGGGCTGATCGGTGAAGACGTCGACCCAATCGGTGTTCGCGACGACCTGCTCCATCTCTTCGGCCGAGGTTCCGGCCGCGTAGGCCCCTCCGACGACGGCGCCCATGCTGGTGCCGGCGACGCAATCGACCGGCACGCGCATCGATTCCAGGACCTTCAGCACCCCGATATGGGCAGCGCCGCGCGCCCCTCCGCCCGATAGGGCGAGGCCGATACGAGGTCGCTGCGACGGGCTTTGCTGCGCGCCGGCGTCGCGGACCGGCAACGCGACCGCGATGCCGGCGGCCAGCAGCGCCCAGCCGAGCCGGACGGCGCATCGACCGGACGGGCCGCAGCCGTCCGCCCTTGTCGGGCCGGTATCCGACGCGCGCGTTGGTACGGGCAGGCATGTCGGTCGACATCGCGACTGCGAGCGTTCGCGATGACGAGCGGGCGCCATGACGCGGAAGTCGAACATCGGCGATGCGTTCACACGTTCTGTCGACGACGGCCTCGACAGGATACGGCGACCTTCCGATCTGCGCGCGCCCCGTGCATCCGCATGGCGGTGCAGCCAAAAAAAA
>JAAZBL010000367.1 GCA_012513825.1 Limnobacter sp.
TCCTGGGCGGCGCGGCCTACGCGAGTCCGTCGGGGACCGGCGACGGGCGGCTGCTGGTCGGCGCGAGCTTCGGCAACGGCGCTTCGCCGCTGCCCGATCCGGACGACGACGCCGGCAACCTGCAGCGTCTGGGCCGCATGCTCGGCCTGCCGCACGAGCCGATGGCGGCAGATGCGAACCCGGCCGCGGTCGGGTTCCGTTACGTGCTTCCCGATCATCTGCCGGCGATCGGCCCGCTGCCCGACGAGGCGGCAACGGCGCCGATCGCCGCTGCACTGGCGGCCAACGACCGCCTGCCGATCCCGATGGTGCCCGGCCTGTACGGCGCCTTCGGCTTCGGAACGCGCGGGCTGCTGTGGGCCGCGCTGGCCGCCGAGCTGCTGCCGGCCCTCGTCTGCGGCGAACCGTCGCCGATCGAACGCGACCTCGCCGACGCGATCGCGCCGGCCCGCTTCCTGCGTCGGCAGTTGCGGCGACGCGGGCGAACCGCGCCGGGCTGACGGTGCCGGCGCGATACACTGCGGGCGCCGCGCCGCAGTGAATGAGTCCTGGACCCACGATGTCGATACCCGCTGTCCGAATCCGCTACGACTGCCTGAAGTGTCCCGGCTACTGCTGCAGCTATCCACGGATCGAGGTCAAGGACGCCGATTTGCTGCGCCTTGCCAGGCACTTTGGACTCGACGTCGAAGTCGCCGAGCGCAGGTTCACGCGCCGCTATCGCGACGAAGACAACGACGAACGCATCCTGCGCCACCGCAAGGACCACATCTACGGGTCGATCTGCCGCTTCTTCGACACCGAAGCGCGGCGCTGCACCGTCTACGTGGCGCGGCCCGCCGTCTGTCGACAGTATCCGAACGGAGCGAAGTGCGGCTACTACGAATTCATCCGTTTCGAGCGCCGTCACCAGGACGATCCGGACTTCATTCCGTCGGCATGAAGGAAACCATGAGCCAATTCGATTCGCCCGTGCTGGGCACGCCGCTGTCTCCCGCCGCCGTCCGGGTCATGCTGCTCGGCGCCGGCGAGCTCGGCAAGGAAGTGACGATCGCACTGCAGCGCCTGGGCGTCGAGGTCATCGCAGTCGATCGCTACGCGAACGCACCGGCGCAACAGGTCGCGCACCACGCACACGTCATCGACATGACCGACGCCCGCGCGCTGTCCGAACTGATCCTGCGCGAACGCCCGGCGCTGGTCGTGCCCGAAATCGAGGCCATCGCGACCCCGGCGCTGGTCGAGCTCGAACGCGAGGGCGTCGTGCGCGTGATCCCGACCGCCCGCGCCGCCTGGCTGACGATGAATCGCGAAGGCATCCGCAGGCTCGCGGCCGAAACGCTGGGGCTGCCGTGCTCGGACTATCGCTTCGCCGGCAGCCTCGACGAACTGCGCTCGGCGATCGCCGGCGAAGCCGGCCAACCCGGGATCGGCTACCCGTGCTTCGTCAAGCCGGTGATGTCCTCGTCGGGCAAGGGCCAGTCGAAGATCGACGAGCCGACGCAGATCGACGCGGCCTGGGCCGCTGCGGCCCGCGGCGGACGGGTCGACAGCGGCCGCGTCATCGTCGAGGGCTTCATCGACTTCGACTACGAGATCACTTTGTTGACGGTTCGTGCGCGCGCCGCCGACGGCACGGTCGGGACGCACTTCTGCGAACCGATCGGCCATCTGCAGAAGGACGGCGACTACATCGAGAGCTGGCAGCCGCAGTCGATGAGCGCCGCGGCGCTGGCCCGCTCGCGCGAGATCGCGAAACGGGTCACCGACGATCTCGGCGGCACCGGCGTCTTCGGCGTCGAGCTGTTCGTGCGCGGCGACCAGGTCTGGTTCTCCGAGGTCAGCCCGCGGCCGCACGATACCGGCCTCGTCACGATGGCCAGCCAGCACCAGTCGGAGTTCGAACTGCACGCGCGCGCGATCCTCGGGCTGCCGGTCGACGTTTCCCTGCGCACGCCGGCAGCCAGCGCGGTCGTCTACGGTGGCCTCGACGGCGGCGCACTCGCATTCGAAGGCGTCGCCGAGGCGCTCGCGGTGCCGGGCGCCGACCTGCGCCTGTTCGGCAAGCCCGAGTCGTTCGCCAAGCGCCGGATGGGTGTCGCGCTGGCCCGCGCCGACGACATCGCGACGGCGCGCGAACGGGCGCGGCTGGCGGCTTCGAAGGTCAGGCCCCGCCCGGCCTGAGTGCGACCGGGCGGCGCTCGGCACGCTGGCTCGGCGCGATCGGCGCCACCCGATCCGCGCGTTGTTGCGCCGGTCCGTGCGACTGGACCAGGTTGCAGGCGGTGTTGACGAGACCGACCTGCGAAAAGGCCTGCGGGAAGTTGCCGAGCAGGCGACCGGACCCGTTCGCCGCCGGCTCGTATTCCTCGGCCAGCAGTCCGAGATCGTTGCGCAGCGCCAGCAGCCGATCGAACAGTGCGCGCGCATCGTCGATCCGCCCGAGCATGACCCAGGCGTCGGCGAGCCAGAACGAACAGGCGAGGAAGGCCCCCTCGTGCCCCCCGACGCCGTCGTCGACTTCGTCGGTGGAGTAGCGGCGCACCAGGCCGTCGCGCATCAGCTCGCGCTCGATCGCGTCGACGGTCCCGACCACGCGCGGGTCATCGCACGGCAGGAAACCGACCTGCGGGATCTGCAGCAACGCCGCATCGAGCGGGCGGCCGCCGTAGTACTGGACGAAGGTATTGCGACTGCGATCGAAACCGTTCGCGCAGATGTCGGCGTGGACCTCGTCGCGCAGCGAACGCCAGCGCTCGACAGGCCCCTCGTGCCCGAAATGCTCGCAGGCCCGGATGCCCCGGTCGAAGGCCACCCAGCACATCAGCCGCGAGTGCGTGAACGCGCGCGCCGGCCCGCGAACCTCCCAGATGCCGTGGTCGGGTTCGCGCCAGGTCTGCTCGAGGGCGACGAGCAGCGCACGCTGCAGTCGCCAGGCCTCGTCGAGCGGACTGAGCTCGGCTTCTCGCGCCGCGCTCAGCGTGTCCATCAGTTCGCCGTAGACGTCGAGCTGGCGCTGGCCGGCCGCGGCATTGCCGACCCGCACCGGCGCGCTCTGCGCGTAACCGGGCAGCCAGCTCACCTCGTTCTCGGGCAACCAGCGCTCGCCGGCGACGCCGTACATGATCTGCAGTTGCGCGGGATGCCCGGCCGCGGCGCGCAGCAGCCATTGCCGCCACTGGTCGGCTTCCTCGCGGTAGCCGGCGTTCAGCAGCGCGTACAGCGTCAGCGACGAATCGCGGATCCAGCAGAATCGGTAGTCCCAGTTTCGCCGGCCGCCGATCGCCTCGGGCAGCGAGGTCGTCGGCGCCGCGATGATGCCGCCGGTGGGGCTGAAGGTGAGCAGCTTCAGCGTGATCAGCGAGCGCAGCACCGCCTCGCACCAGTCGTCGCGTTCGCTTTCGAAGCTGCAGTGCTTCGACCATTCGCGCCACCACGACACGGTACGGCTCAGGCTTTCGGCGCGATCGGGCACGAAATGCGGGGCCCGGTGCGAGCGGTGGTACGACAGCGTCAACGGCACCTGCTCGCCTTCGCGAACGACGAAGGCCGCGTGCGTCCTCATGGCCTTGCCCTGCAGCGGCAGCGTCGTGTGCAGTTCGACCGCATCGGGCCCGGACACCGCGCTGAGCCCGTAGTCGCGGTGCCGGACCCAGGGCACCGCCTGTCCGTAGCCGAAGCGCAGGCTCAGTTCCATCGCCATCGGCACTTCGCCACGAACGCCGCGCACGATCCGCACGACGTCGACCTTCTCCTCGTCTTCGGTCAACGGCATGAAATCGGTCAGCGTCGCGATGCCGCCGGCGGTCTCGAAGCGGGTCTCGAGCACGGCCGTGTCAGGAAGGTAGCGCCGGCTCGAGCGGAAATCCGGCTCCTCGGGCGCGATCCGCCAGCGCCCGTTGTCCGGGCTGCCCAGAAGCGCCGCGAAGCACGCGGGTGAATCGAAGCGCGGCAGGCACAACCAGTCGATCGAACCGTCGCGGCCGACGAGCGCGGCCGAGATCATGTTGCCGATCAGTCCGTAGTCTTCGAGCGGGCGGGACATCGCCTCTGCACAAGCCAGGGCGGCTCAGGCCGGCACGAGCCGATCGCGCCGCCGGCGGGTCGCCCCCGCGTCGGCGCCCTTCGCCTCGGTGCCCTTCCCCTCGGCCGGGTCCGGTTCGCCTGCCGCGTCCGGCAGCCGGGGCCTGCCTCGCCAGCCGAGCCGGTGCGAGATCTCGGCGGCCGCCGCACGCACGGCGTCGGCGACCTCGGCGTTCCAGTCGGACGGAAAGCTGTCCTCGTGACCGAGCGCCGTGATCACGATGGCCGGCTCGCCCTCATGATCGAAGGCGACGCCGCTGAAGGCATTGACGCTCGGGATCGGACGCCCGACCGCGCGCGTCAATCCGTGTTCGCGAAACTCGGCGACGATGTCGCGCAAGACTTCGGCATCGTCGCCGACCAGCGCCAGTTCGCGACCGTGCGGATCGCCGAGCGCCGAACCCGTCGCCCTGTCGAGGCGATCCGCGCGCATGACCGCGGCGAACGCGCGCCCGGTCGAGGTGCCGAGCAGCGACATCACCGTGCCGGCGCGCATCGTCACGTGCAGCGGCCGGCGCGCGTCGATCATCCGGATCACGGTCGGTCCGAAGTTTCCCCAGATCGCCAGCGCAACCGCATGGCCGGTCGACGACGCCAGCGATTCGGCGATCGGCAGCGCCGCGCGCACCGGATCGAGCTGGTGCAGGCAGGTCAGGCCGAGCTGCAGCGCGGCCGGGCCCAGCGCGTAGCGCCCGCTGTCGGGCTCCTGCTCGATCAGCCGCAGTCGGCCGAAGCTGACCAGGTACGGATGCGCGCGCGAAGGCGTCAGTCCGGCCGCTGCCGACAGGTCCTTCAACGTCATCGGCTTGCTGTTCGCGGCCAGGGCCAGCAGCAGGCGGCCGCCGACCTCGATCGACTGTACCGACCTCTGCTCCCTTTCCTCGACGTCTTCTCTCGGTGGGGACGTATCGCGCATCCGCTGCTCCGGTTCGTTCGATGCTCGTCGATCCACGATTTGCTAGATGCAAATGCGTTTGCAGACTCGAAAATGCGAGGTTAACATGCGAACTCGTTCGCGACAGACAAATTCCTGCGGCGAAGAATCCGGGTCACAGCCGCCCGGGTCACCGCCGCCTCGCAGCCCGAGTCCAACCGAGAAGCCATGAGCACCGAAAAGACGTTCGCCTCGCAAGCCGACCTCGAAGAGAAGAAGGTCACCTTCACCAAGCTGTCCGAGCACGCCTACGCCTACACGGCCGAAGGGGACCCGAACACCGGCATCATCGTCGGCGACGATTCGGTGCTGGTCGCCGACACGCAGGCCACGCCGGCGATGGCCGCCGACGTCATCCGCCGGATCCGCGAAGTCACCGACAAGCCGATCGAGTACGTGGTGCTCACGCACTATCACGCGGTCCGCGTCCTCGGCGCCAGCGCCTACCAGCCGCAGCAGATCCTGGCCAGCCAGGACACCTACGACCTGATCGTCGAACGCGGCGAGGCGGACAAGGCCAGCGAGATCGGCCGCTTCCCGCGCCTGTTCCGCGACGTCGAGACGGTGCCCGAGGGCCTGACCTGGCCGACGATGACCTTCACCGGCAAGATGACGCTGTGGATGGGCAAGCTCGAGGTCCAGCTGCTGCAGCTCGGCCGCGGCCACACGAAGGGCGACACGGTCGTCTGGCTGCCCGAAGACCGCGTGCTGCTGTCCGGCGATCTCGTCGAGTTCGACGCCACGCCGTATGCCGGCGACGCCTACTTCGAGGACTGGCCGAAGACGCTCGACCGGATCGCCGAACTGAAGCCGCGCGCACTGGTGCCCGGCCGAGGCCCCGCGCTGATCGGCGAAGACCAGGTCGCCAAGGGGCTGGAGCTCACGCGCAACTTCATCAGCGACCTCTATGCCCAGGTGAAGGCCGGCGCCGAAGCCGGCAAGGACCTGAGGACCGTCTATCGCGCGACCTACGACGCGTTGCAGCCGAAGTACGGCAACTGGGTCATCTTCGACCACTGCATGCCCTTCGACGTGACCCGCGCCTACGACGAAGCCACGAAGTATCCGGATCCGCGGATCTGGACGGCCGAGCGCGATCGCCAGATGTGGGAAGCGCTCGAAGGCTGACGCACGTTCCGGTTCGGCCGGCCGCTTCGTCTTCCGCAGCGGCCGGCACAAGATAGAGGCAGCAAGCTGCGCGGCCCCGGGCGATCTTTTTCGGGAGCCAGCGCCTGCCCGCGCGTGCCCGCGGGCACGGAGGAGACAAATGAAACTGAGCGAACTCGGTCGCACCGACACTCCCGTCGACTACCAGAAGGTTCGGTTCGATTACGAACGCAGCCCCGACCAGGACGCGCCGCGTCCGGTCCGCCACCCGGTCGTCGTCGCGGGCGCCGGCCCGGTCGGGATGTGCCTGGCGATCGACCTGGCGCAGCAGAACGTTCCGGTGGTCCTGCTCGACAACGACGACACGCTGTCGGTCGGCTCGCGCGCGATCTGCTTCGCGAAGCGCACGCTCGAAATCTTCGACCGGCTCGGCGTCGGCCAGCGGATGATGGACAAGGGCGTGTCGTGGAACATCGGCAAGGTGTTCTTCGACGACGAGCTGCTGTACAGCTTCGACCTGCTTCCGGAAACCGGGCACGAACGACCGGCCTTCATCAACCTGCAGCAGTACTACTGCGAAGGCTACCTGGCCGAACGGATCGCGCAGCTTCCGCTGATCGACCTGCGATGGAAAAACAGGGTGGTCGGTGTCGAACGGCACGACGACCATGTCGTCGTCGACATCGAAACGCCCGAAGGCGAATACCGGCTCGAAGCCGACTACCTGGTCGGCTGCGACGGTTCGAAGTCGACCGTACGCCAGCTCATCGGTCAGGAAAGCAAGGGCCGCGTCTTCCGCGACCGCTTCCTGATCGCCGACATCAAGATGGAAATGGACCGGCCGGCCGAGCGCTGGTTCTGGTTCGATCCGCCGTTCCACCGAAACCAGAGCGTGCTGCTGCACATGCAGCCCGACGGCGTCTGGCGCGTCGATTTCCAGCTCGGCTGGGACGCCGACCCCGAGGTCGAGAAGCGCCCCGAGAACATCAAGCCGCGCATCGACGCGCTGCTCGGACGCGACGCCAGGTACGAGCTCGAATGGGCGAGCGTCTACACCTTCGCCTGTCTGCGCATGGACAAGTTCCGCCACGGGCGTGTGTTCTTCGCCGGCGACTCGGCGCACGGCGTGTCGCCCTTCGGAGCCCGCGGCGCGAACTCGGGCATCCAGGACGCCGAAAACCTGGCCTGGAAACTGGCGATGGTCATCCACGGCCAGGCCGGCGACGCACTGCTCGACAGCTACGGGGCCGAGCGCGAATACGCGGCCGACGAGAACATCCTGAACTCGACGCGCGCCACCGACTTCATCACGCCGAAGAGCGAGATCAGCCGGCTGTTTCGCGATGCGGCGCTGTGCCTGGCACGCAAGCATCCGTTCGCGCGCAGCATCGTGAACAGCGGGCGCCTGTCGGTGCCTGCCACGCTGCGCGATTCCCCGCTGAACACGCCCGACTCGGACCCCTTCGAAGGCCGGATGGTGCCGGGCGCCCCGGCGGCCGACGCCCCGGTGCGCCTGCCCGACGGCAGCGACGGCTGGCTGCTTCGCCAGTTCGCGACCGGCCGATTCGCTGCGATGGTCTACGGCGACGGCAATCACGAGGCCGAGCTGCTCGCCGCCGCAGAGCAGTTGAGCCGGGCCGCCGAAGGCCTGGCGCCGCTCGAGGTCCTCCGGATCGTTGCCCAGGGTACGCGCCCCTGCAGCGGCGCGATCGTCGACAAGGACGGCCTGATTGCGCAGCGCTACGACCTGAAACCCGGCAACGTGGTGCTCCTGCGCCCGGACCAGCACGTCTGCGCGCGCTGGCGGCGTGCCGGCATCGAGCCGGTTCGCGTAGCGCTGCGCACTGCGCTGTGCGCCGCCTGAGCCGACCGGACCGGCCCGCGCGATCGAATCCCGAGGAGCACGACATGGACCTGATCACGACCCCCAATTTCGTCTCGGCCGACGAATTCTACGAAGCGCTGATCGAGACGCACCGAGACCTCGACGTCGAGGCCAGCCACGCACTGAACGCACGGCTCGTGCTGCTGCTGGCCAACCACATCGGCGAAACCGAGGTCCTGCGCCAGGCCCTCGCGGCCGCCCGCGACAGCGGCCCCGGCGCTCCGAAGGCCCCCTGACGCTTGGGCAGTGGCGTCGCTGGTCGTCCGGCGTCATATTCGACCCGTACCGGCCCGGGCCGGCGTCGCGCCCCGCCCGGTAGCCTCCCCACCGACCGACAAGTGCTAGCGAGAGACACGACATGTCGACCACGGAATTTCTCTACCAGAGCGGCTTCGCCAACGAGTTCGCGACCGAGGCGCTGCCCGGCGCGCTGCCCGAGGGCCGCAACTCGCCGCAGCGTGCGCCCTACGGCCTGTACGTCGAGCAGATGTCGGGCACGGCCTTCACCGCGCCGCGCCACGCGAACCGGCGCAGCTGGCTGTACCGGATCCGGCCCGCGGCCGTGCACCTGCCCTTCGAACCCAGCGCCGCCGGCGCCCGCTGGCTGAGCCGCTTCGACGAACTGCCGACGCCGCCGAACCAGTTGCGCTGGGATCCGCTGCCGATGCCCGATGCGCCGACCGACTTCGTCGACGGGATGATCACGATGGCGGGCAACGGCGCGCCGAATGCCGGACGCGGTTGCGGCATCCATCTGTATGCGGCCAATCGTTCGATGGTCGATCGCTTTTTCTACGACGCCGACGGCGAGCTGCTGATCGTGCCGCAGCAGGGCCGCCTGATGCTGATCACCGAAATGGGCCGCATCGAAGTCGAGCCGCAGGAGATCGCGGTCATCCCGCGCGGTGTGCGCTTTCGCGTCGAGTTGCCCGACGGGGGCGCGCGCGGCTACGTCTGCGAGAACTACGGCGCGCTGTTCAAGCTGCCCGATCTCGGCGTGATCGGCTCCAACGGGCTGGCCAATCCGCGCGACTTCCGGACTCCGGTGGCCGCCTGGGAGGACCGCGAAGGCAGCTTCGAACTGCTGAGCAAGTTCCAGGGCCGGTTCTGGCGGGCCCGGATCGGCCATTCGCCGCTCGACGTGGTGGCCTGGCACGGCAACTACGCACCGTACAAGTACGACCTGCGCCGCTTCAACACGATCGGCTCGATCAGCTACGACCACCCGGACCCGTCGATCTTCCTGGTGCTGCAGTCGCCGAGCGACACCCCGGGCGTCGACACGATCGACTTCGTGATCTTCCCGCCGCGCGTGCTGGCGATGCAGGATACGTTCCGCCCGCCCTGGTTCCATCGGAACTTCGCCAGCGAGTTCATGGGGCTGATCCACGGCGCCTACGACGCAAAGGCCGAAGGCTTCTCGCCAGGCGGAGCAAGCCTGCACAACTGCATGACGGGCCATGGACCGGATGCCGAGACCTTCGCGAAGGCGAGCGCGGCCGACACGTCGAAGCCCGACTACATCGCGAACACGATGGCCTTCATGTTCGAGACGCCGGCGGTCATTCACCCGACGCGTTTCGCGCTCGAGACCGCGCAGTTGCAGCACGAGTATTACCGCTGCTGGCAAGGCCTGCAGAAACACTTCAATCCGGACAAGCGCTGAGCACCGAGGAACCGACATGTACGCCATCAACGAAACGCACGATCCCGCGCTGCGGAGCTGGGTCGAGCCCGCCAACGCGGCGGACACCGATTTCCCGATCCAGAACCTGCCGTTCGCGGTCTTTCGCCGGCGCGGCAGCGACGAAGCGTTTCGCGGCGGCGTCGCGATCGGCGACCGGATCGTGGACCTCGCCGCGGCCGGCGGGGCCGGCGTGTTTTCCGGCGAAGCCGCGACTGCCGCGCAGGCGGCCAGCGGCGACTGCCTCAATCCGCTGATGGCGCTCGGCCACCGGGCCTGGTCGGCATTGCGCCTGGCGCTGTCGCGCGCACTGCGCGAAGGCGCTGCCGAGCGCAGCAAGCTCGAGCCGCTGCTCGTCGAACAGTCGCAGGCCGAGTACACGCTGCCTTCGCGCATCGGCGACTACACCGACTTCTACGTCGGCATCCACCACGCGACTGCGGTCGGCAAGCTGTTCCGGCCCGACAATCCGCTGCTGCCGAACTACAAGTGGGTCCCCATCGGCTACCACGGGCGAGCCTCGTCGGTCGTCGTCAGCGGCCACCCGATCCGGCGCCCGCAGGGGCAGACCAGGGGCAGCGGCGACACCCCGCAGTTCGGCCCCAGCCAGCGCGTCGACCACGAGCTCGAGCTCGGGTTCCTGATCGGTCCCGGCAACGAGCTCGGCGAGCCGATCCCGATCGCGCAGGCCGAGGCGCACATCTTCGGCGTCGCGCTGTTCAACGACTGGTCGGCGCGCGATATCCAGCCCTGGGAATACCAGCCGCTCGGCCCGTTCCTGGCGAAGAACTTCGGCAGCACGATCGCACCGTGGGTCGTCACGATGGAAGCGCTGGCTCCGTTCCGCGTGCCCTTCGCGCATCCGGAAGGCGACCCCCAGCCGCTGCCCTACCTCGACTCGCCGGCGAACCGCGAGCAGGGCGGCCTCGACATCAAGCTCGAGACCTGGCTGCAGACCGGAGCGATGCGCAAGGCCGGACAGCCGCCGACGCGACTGACCCTCGGCAACGCGAGCGAAGCGGCCTACTGGACTGCCGCGCAGCTCGTCGCGCATCACACGGTCAACGGCTGCAACCTGCGGCCCGGCGACCTGCTCGGTTCCGGCACGCTGTCGGGGCCGAATCCCGACCAGGCCGGCTCGATGCTCGAGCTCACGGTCGGCGGCAAGAACCCGATCACGCTGCCCAACGGCGAAACGCGCAGCTTCTTCGCCGACGGCGACACGCTGAGCCTGCGCGCCTGGTGCGAACGCGACGGCGCCCGGCGCATCGGTTTCGGCGAATGCAGCGGAACGATCGTGGCAGCGCGCAGCTGACCGCGGCGACGCATCGCCGATCCCGCGACGAGCGCCCGTTCCTCGGGCGCACGACGCGAACCTCGGCAACGCGGCCCCCGAAATGCTGATCAACTGCTCGGTCTATCGCAAGGGCAGCAAGCTCGCGCAGATCGACCTCGAATCGATCAGCGACTATCTGGCGCAGCCCGGCTGCTTTGTCTGGGTCGCACTCGGCGAGCCGAGCGACGAGGAACTCGCGACCTTGCAGCGGGAGTTCGGCCTGCACGAGCTCGCCGTCGAAGACGCGCAGGTCGGGCACGAGCGCCCGAAGATCGAGGAATACGGCGACACCGTCTTCTGCGTGATGCACACGATCGAGCTCGACCCCGCCGACAGGCTGGTCGTCGGCGAAGTCGACGTGTTCGCGGCGCCCAACTTCGTGCTGTCGATCCGCCATCACAGCCGGCAGGGCTTCGCGCAGGTCCGCGAGCGCGCCGAAGGCGAGCCGCACCTGCTGCGCGACGGCGCGGGTTTCGTCCTGTACGCGTTGATGGACGAGGTCGTCGACCGCTATTTCCCGATTCTCGA
>JAAZBL010000368.1 GCA_012513825.1 Limnobacter sp.
AGCCGTTGGCGCAGTGGCGCGAGTACTTCAGCCGCTGGATCAACCGGCCCGAACCGATGGCCTTGATGCTGATTTCGGTGTTCTTCGACCAGCGCGCCGTGCATGGCGACACCGGGCTGCTCGACGAGCTGCGGCAGGAGGTGCTGAAACGCACGCGCGGCCAGCGGCTGTTCCTGGCTCACATGGTCGGCAATGCGCTCAAGCAGCGCCCGCCGTTGGGCCTGTTCGGGCAAATTTCATTCAGCCGCCGAGGCGAGCGTCCGTACACGGTCGACCTCAAGCACGGCGGCATCGTGCCGATCGTCGATCTGGCCCGCATCTACGCGCTGGCCGGTGGACTGTCCCCGGTGAACACGCAGGAGCGGCTCGAGGTCGCGGCCCGGAGCGGCGAGGTCAGTGCGCAAGCCGCACGCGACCTGATCGACACGCTCGAGTTCATCGCCAGCCTGCGCAATGCGCACCAGGCACGCCAGAGCAGTGCAGGCCAGCGGCCCGACAACTACCTGAAGCTCGACGAGCTTTCCGGCTTCGAGCGCAGCACGCTGCGGGACGCCTTCGGGGTGGTCCAGGAACTGCAGACGGTGCTGGCGCAGCGCTACCAGGGAGGCTTCTGAAAGCCGCCGGGCGCCGTCAGTACTCGAGCCTTGCGTAGTAGGTCTTCTTCGCCGCGGCGCGTGCCTGGCGCAGCGTCTCGATCCCCATGTCCCTGAGCAGGGGGATCAGCCTGATCAGGATTTCGGCCGTGACCAGCGCGTCGCCCAGCGCCGTATGCCGTCCGAGCACGGCGATGCCGAAGCGTTCGGCGATCGCCTCGAGCCGATGCGATTGCTGATTGGGATGCACGACGGCCGACAGCAGCATGGTGTCCAGCACCGGCTGAAGAAAGGCCAGTCGGGTGCGCCGCTCCAGCGCCTGCAGGAACTTCATGTCGAAGGCGACGTTGTGCCCGACGAGCACGGTGTCCTGCGCATACTGGTGAAAGGCCGGCAGCACCTCTTCGATTCGCGGCTTGCCGGCGACCATCTCCGGCGTGATGCCGTGGATCGAGATGCCGGCCTCCGGAATGCCGCGCCCCGGATCGACGAGCTGCTCGAAACACTCGTAGCGCAGCAGCCGGCAATTGACGATGCGGGCGGCGCCGATCTGGATGATCTGGTCGCCACCTTCGGCGTCGAGACCGGTGGTCTCGACGTCGAAGACGGTGAAGGCCAGTTCGCTCAGCGGCCGCTCGTCGAGAGCGCCGTCGTCGGGGGTGACGCGGAACAGGTCGAAGTCGAAGAAATCGGGTCGGCTCTCCGCCGCCGACGCGATGTCGGTCGCGAGTTCGTCTCGCGCAGCGGCCCGGGGCAACAGGAAACGGAAGAACCCCTGGTGACGGACCCGGTCGCGCTCGAACCACATCTCGGCGTCGTGACGATCCAGGACGTCCCGGACCGAAATCGGCGACGCTTCGCCGCCGATGCGTATCGGCTCGAGCTCCCAGCTCGTCACGGTTTCGTTGCTCATCGGATGGCCGGTCCACACCAGGTCGAGCTGCGCACGCGAGCGACGGGGCGCGAGCCGAAGCTGCAGGCCGCGCAAAGGGAACTCGCTGACCAGGCGCTCCCCGAGGCTGGTCAGCGCCTGCAGCATCGAGAAGCTGTCCAGTCGTAGCCAGAGCGCCGGGTCCGGGCAATCGACGCTGACCGGCCGCCGGCAGTGTGCCTGCAGGCGCTTGGCCGCGGCATCGACGAACTCGACGCCGCGAATGTCGTCCAGCGGCCAGCGCGTGTGGAGGTTGCGCGCCGACCTGGCTGCCACCTCGTCGATGTGGCGCTTCATCGTCGCCGCCTCGTCGCGCAGAACGGCCAGGAAGCGCTCGTGCATCGCCGGCTCGAGGTCCTCGTAGCCGAGCATTTCGACCGCCGCCTGGGTGCTGGCGAGCGATGCCCGGCTCTTCTCGATCAGTCCGTAGAGCAGGCGGTCGCGTGCCGTCTGTTCGTCGAAGCTGCGCGTGATGTTGTCCAGCATCAGCAGGAAGCCGCTCAGTCCGGGCGATCCCCCGGCGTCTTGCGCCGTGTCGGTGACAGCAGCCATCTGTACCCGCAACAACTGGCCGCGGCGCGTGCTGACGACGAACTGGGCCGCCGGGTGCTGCGCACCGCGCGCCAGCCGCTGCTGGACGGTCTCCAATGCGTGCTCCACCAGCTTCCTGTCGAACACCGCGTAGATCGAGCGGCCGATGCCGACCAGCTCCGCGCCGCCCGCCAGTTGAGGCGTGTGCGACAACGCGCGGAACTGCATTCGCGCGCGATTGTTGTAGAGCAGGATCCGGCCGTCGCGGTTGCACACGACCACGCTCTGGTGCAGCTCGGCCATCAGCGTTGCGAGTCGATTGCGCTCCTGCCTGACGTTGGCACTGGCGTGGGCCACCTGTGCGGCGATGTCTTCGCGCAAGCCATCGCGCTGCGCGGCGAGGCCGTTGATGGCCTCGATCAGCTCGCGTCGGCGGGCGTCCGGATGCGGCCTCAGCCGCAGCGGCTCGTCGGCATTGGCCAGCGCTCGTGTCTGCTCCGCCAGTTCGGGCAAGGCGGCCATGCACGGCACCCACCATCTGATCAATGCCGCCGTCGCGACCAGGACGGCGAGCATCCAGGCGAGTACCAGCAATGCAGCGCGTGGCAGCAGCAAGCCGGCGAACTGCGCACGACCTGCTTCGTCGAGCGACGCGTACACCAGGCCGAGCGCGAGCACCAGAAACAAGCCCAGCGCCGACGCGACCAGCGCCAGCGGCGGCAGCAGCAAACGGCGATCTCTCAAGTCGCTGCCCCGATCAGCTCGAGCAGCTTCTCTCGACCGATGTCGCGGCAGCTTCCGGAGCAGCCTGCGGCCGCTTCAGTCGCAAGCCCGACGGACGATGAGGTCGTGCTCGGCCATCTTCTGCACCGCGCCGGAAATCCGGCCCTCCAGATGATCGAAGGGCACACGTTCGAGCGATTCGCAGTTCAGGACGAAGGCCTGAGTATCCAGGCCTTCGATCGGATCCTTGCGGAACGTGTATTCGAAGTACTCGACAAGACGCCTTCCATCCTGTGCCTTCTCCGAAAACTTGCCGTCGAGCACGGTGAACGAATTGACCGACGGGAAAACATAGCTCCAGGGCCTGAAAAAGGAAGCCTCCCGGTGCTCGGCGACGATCGCTGCGCCATCCGGCAACTGGTTGCGCTTGAACCCGTACCACGTGTAGTCGTAATAGGCCAGGTAACCCAGCATGCCGGCAGCGGCAAAGGCGGGGATCAGCCATCTGGGCAAGCGGTTTCGCGACAGCTTGACGAGGCCGAATGCCAGTCCGCCCATGCAGACGGCCATGATCAATACTGCAAGGAGGTGCCAGATCACGCTTTCACGAACTCGCGATGAAAACCCGGGTTTGCCGCGCGGCGACCGATGAGCCGGGCGCGAATTTCGCCCCCTGAGGCCGTCGTCGGATCGCCTTCAGGCTCGCAGCCGAAAAGGATAGTGGGCTCTCCCAGGGGAAAGCCCACTTCGAGATCGGCGTATCAAGCCGATGCCTTCGTCACGGGTAGCGTACCCGACGGACCATCAGTTGCAGCTCCTCGGTCGGGATCTCCGTGGCCGTCGAGACGACGACGGAGGTGACGATATTTATCGCAGCGCCGATGACGCCCACGGACAGCGGGGAAATTCCCAGGATCCAGTGTTCCGGTGTGTTCGGGAAGGTGTTGGTTCCCGGAATGAAGAACCAGCCGAGATACAGGAAAATGTAGACGACGGTCGACAGGCCGCCTGCCAGCATTCCTGCCACCGCACCCTTGGAGTTGATCCGGGCCGCGAAGATTCCCAGTACCAGGGCCGGGAATATCGTTGCCGCCGCCATGCCGAAGGCCAGTGCAACGGTCTGCGCGGCAAAACCCGGCGGATTCAGGCCCAGCCATGCCGCGATCAGGATCGCGCCGACCATTGCGAACCGCGCGTAGAGCAGTTCCCTTTTCTCTGGCAGATGCGGCATCAGCGTGTTCTTCAGCAAGTCATGGCTGACTGCCGAGGAAATCGCCATCAACAGGCCCGAAGCCGTCGACAACGCCGCCGCGATCCCGCCGGCCGCCATCAAGCCGATCAGCCATGCGGGCATGTTGGCCACCTCCGGCAGCGCCAGCACGAGAATGTCGTTGTTGACCGTCAACTCGTTCCCGTTCCAGGTCTTCGCCCATTCGGCCGTCTTCGGCAGCTCGGTGTTGGCACCGTTGTAGAACTGGACGAGGCCGTCGTTGTTCTTGTCCTCGAACTTCAGAAGGCCTGTCTGTTCCCAGTTCCTGACCCATTCCGGACGCTCGTCGTACACCAGCGGCGCCGATCGTGTGCCGTTCGGATAGAAGGTCTCGATCAGGTTCAGGCGCGACATGGCCGCCAGCGCAGGCACCGTCGTGTAGAACAGCGCGATGAACACCAGGGCCCAGGAGGCGGACCAGCGCGCGTCGCGGATGTTCGGAACGGTAAAGAAGCGGATGATCACGTGCGGCAGACCGGCGGTACCGACCATCAGCGTGAGCGTGAAGAGGAACATGTTCCACTTGTTGCTCACGTCGGCGGTGTAGTCCTGGAAGCCCAGGTCGCGCACGACCTCGTTCAGCTTCTGCAACAGGGTCAGCCCGGAACCCGTGTGCGTGCCGAACAGGCCGGTCTGCGGCAGCATGTGCCCGGTCATCATGATCGACAGATAGGCCGCCGGGATCGTGAACGCCAGGATCAGCACGATGTACTGTGCGACCTGCGTGTAGGTCACGCCCTTCATGCCGCCCAGCACCGCGTAGAGGAACACGACCAACGCGGAGATGATCAGGCCGGTATCGGCTTCCACTTCGAGAAAGCGCGCGAAGGCCACGCCGGCGCCGGTCATCTGGCCGATCACGTAGGTCAGCGAGATGACGACCAGGCAGAGCACCGCAACCACGCGCGCGCTCTTGCTCGCATATCGCTTGCCGACGAAGTCGGGCACCGTGTAGGCACCGAAACGCCGCAGGTACGGCGCCAGCAGCGTGGCCAGCAGCACGTAGCCGCCGGTCCAGCCCATGATGAAGGCCGAGTTCACGTAGCCGACCGAGATCAGGCCCGCAACCGAGATGAAGGACGCCGCCGACAACCAGTCGGCCGCCGTTGCCATGCCGTTGACGACCGGGTTGACCTCGCCACCCGCGATATAGAACTCGCGCGTGGTCCGGGCCCGCGCCCAGACCGCGATCCAGGAGTAGACGAGGAAGGTGCCGATGACAAAAGTGAAGTTGATCCAGAACTGGCTCATGTCACTCCTCCATACCGAATTCTCGATCCAGCCGGTTCATTCTCCACGAGTAGAAGAACACCAGAGCCAGAAAGGTGAGAATCGAGCCTTGCTGCGCGAACCAGAAACCCAGATCCGTGCCGCCGATCGGAATGCCATGCAGCAGCGGGCGCAGCAAGATGCCGAAGCCATAGGACACCAGCGCCCATACCACCAGACAAAAGGTGATCAGTTTCACGTTTGCACGCCAATATGCGTGATCTCTTTCCGTCAACTGCTTAGCCACGTCGTCTCCTTTTTTTCCTGCCTCTCCAGTCTTGGGCGGAAGGGTTGATAGCTGTTCGTGGGTGGGATTGCGTCAGGAAAATTCCTGCATAGGCGTCTCCTCGCTGGTTTCGGATGCTGCTTCTCTCGCTGGGCGTGGTCCGTCTCGGCGCTTGTCTAAGCGCTCCGTGATCCGGTGCCATGCCGGGCGAACGAAATCGGGGCCTTGCCGCGCCCGGGCGGCATGCATGCAGCGGCGACGCCACTGCAGCGGTTCGGACGAATCAGGACAAGAGTCGGGCGCGTCAGGCCATCCGGCGGCTTTCGCGTTGCAGCGATGCCACCGGGATCAGCAAATGGAGATCACTGATCAATGAGGAGAAGTGGAAGCCCGGCCGAATGCGCGCTTCGGGGTCTGCCGACTGCCGGCTGCGCGCGCAATGCCGGTGCTGGTGCGATGCAGTTCGCGGTGGGCGGCCGACATCGGCAGTGCGGCGACGCCAGCGGGCACGCGCACTTTCATGATCTGCAGCGTCGAGATTCCGATGATCATTCGATCCCCTCAATCGCGTGTACGTCTGCGTCGTACTGTCATCGGGCCAGCAGTGTACACGGAACCGACGCGCAGCAAAATCGGGCGCTCGTGCTCCGCGCAGTTCGCCAGCACATCGGGAGCGAGCATACGGGTTTTTTTCGAAGCACGAGTGATCGAGGTCAGAAAATGCCGACGGAAAAATCGGCGCAAGCAAGTCCGGATTTTCGCCGGACGGCTCAGCAGCCGGAGCGCTCGGCCTCCTGCAGTTGCCGCCAGAGAATCTTTCCTGTCGTCGACTTCGGCAGTTCTTCGAGAAAAGTCACGAAGCGCGGGGCCTTGTAGACGGCCATCCGCTCGCGGCTCCAGTCGATGATGTCCTGCTCGCTGGTGCTGCCGCGATACCCGGGCTTCAGCACGACGAGCGCCTTGACCGACTCGCCGCGCCTGGCGTCGGCGACGCCGACGACGCAGACCTCGTGCACGGCCGGGTGCTCGTAGAGCGCGCTTTCGACTTCGGCCGGCCAGACCTTGTAGCCCGACGCGTTGATCATCCGCTTGAGGCGGTCGCGCATGAAGAAATACCCGTCTTCGTCGACGCTGGCCAGGTCGCCGGTGCGCAGGAAGCGCTTGCCGTCGATCTCGACGAAGGTCTCCGGGTCGTCGGCGGGACGGCCGTGGTAGCCCAGCATCACCTGC
>JAAZBL010000369.1 GCA_012513825.1 Limnobacter sp.
AGCCGCCTGAACCCCCGGAAGCGCAGCCGCCGGTCGCGTTCGGGTTCGCCGTCGCGTCGCAGTCCGGGGAAGCGGGCAACCAGCCTGCCGATCGCGATTCGCCCTTCCATCCGCGCGACGCTCATCCCGACGCAGGCATGGTCGCCGTGACCGAAGGCCAGATGCCGGTTCGGCTTGCGTCCGATGTCGAAGCTGTCGGGATCGGCGAACTGCGCAGGGTCGCGATTGGCTGCGCCGATGCACATCGTGACCAGCGTTCCTCCCGGTGCCACCTGCTTTCCGATCGGCGTATCGGCCGTCAGGCAACGGTTGTTGAACTGCAGCGGGCTCTCGAAGCGCAGCATCTCCTCGACGGCCGTGTTGATCAGCCCGGGCTCGCGCTGCAGCCGCCGAAGCTGGTCGGGATGGCGCAGCAGCGCGTCCATGCCGTTGCCGATCAGGTTCGACGTCGTCTCGTGGCCGGCGTTCAGGAGGAAGATGCAGTTGTGCACGAGCTCCGCCTGCGCGAGCCGCTCGCCGCCCCCCTCGCCGCGGATCAGCCGCGTCAGCACGTCTTCGTCGGGGTCGAGCGGATGGCTGCGCCGCTCGGCGATCAGTTCGTCGAGCCAGTTCGAGAACTCGCGCACGGCCGCATTGCCGGCCTCGAGCATCGTCGGCGTCGGCACCGGTTCGAGCGCGCCGAGGATGGCCAGCGACCAGCCGCGCAAGGGCCCGCGCTCGCTGCGCGGCACGGCCAGCAGGTTGCCGATCACCTCGACCGGAATGGCGGCCGCGAAATCCTCGATCAGGTCGAAGCGGCCGCGCTGCTCGATCGAATCGAGCAGGCGGTCGACGAGCGCGACGACGCCGGCTTCCATCCGTGCGACGGCACGCTGGGTGAGCGCCCCCGTGATCAGCCGGCGCACGCGCGTGTGCAGCGGCGGATCGTTGAAGACGAGGCTCGTCGTATGGTGCTCGTAGAGCGGCGAGCGGCCGAACTTCGGCATGAACTCGCGCTTCTTGTCGGAGCTGGCCGCGCTGCTGCGGTAGAGGCTCGCGACGTCTTCGTAGGCCGTCAGGAACAGGCTGCCGCCGGCCAGCGTACGCACCGGTGCGTGTTCGCGCAGCGCGCGATAGTACGGATACGGATCGTCGACGAAATCGCCGGGCGGCGAATGCAGCTCGAAGCTAGCGGCGAATGCCGCAGCCTCGTCAGGAGTGTCGAAGCGTGCCACCCGGGCCTCGGAACCGGTCGTGCCGGGAGCGCAGCCCTCGCTCAGAGCGCGAACCCGTCGTCGGCCGCGATGATCGCGCCGTTGATGAAATCGGACTGGTCCGACGCGAGCAGCAGCACGGCGCCGTCGAGATCCTCGGGCTTTCCGAGCCGGCGCCGCGGCAGCATGCTGACCAGCTTCTGGCCGGCTTCGGTCTGCCAGTGGTGCGCGTTGAGCTCGGTCTCGATGTAGCCGGGGCAGACCGCGTTGACGTTGATGTTGAAGCGGCCCCACTCGAGCGCCATGGCCTTCGTCATCTGGATCACCGCGGCCTTGCTCATGCAATAGACGCCGATCTGCGCCAGCACGCGCAGCCCGGCCATCGACGCGATGTTGACGATCCGCGCGCGGCGCTGCGGCTCTTCCTTGGCGCGCGAGATCATTCGGCGGGCGACGGCCTGGGCCACGAAGAAAGCGCCGCGCGTGTTCGTGTCGAAGACGAAGTCGTAGTCCTGCGGCGTGACGTCGACCAGGCGCTGAGTGGTGCTGACGCCAGAGTTGTTGATCAGGATGTCGATCGGGCCGGCCTCGGTTTCGGCCTGCGCGACCGCTGCCTCGATCACGCTGTTGTCGGTCACGTCGAGCGGGACCACGTGCGCGCCGCCGCCGTTCGCCTCGATCTCGGCGCGCAGTTCCTTGAGCCGCTCGATGCGACGCGACGCGAGCACGACCTGCGCGCCGTTCTCGGCGAGCAGCCGTGCAAAACGGGCACCCAGGCCGCTCGAGGCGCCGGTGACCAGCGCGGTCTTGCCGTGTAGATCGAACGAGGTTGCCAAGCGAGTTCTCCTTGTCGGGGATCGGGCCGGCTTCCGGCCGCGCGGTGGGCGCGACCACGCCCGCCGTGGTTCATCTCGATGGTATCCGAATCGACTTGGCGCATAGTGCGAATCGACCCGGCGAAGAGCGCTCGCGGGCGCCGCACCGTATCGCGGCGACCGGGGCGATTCTTGCGCGGACGCAGACGATCGGTGCAGATCCGGTTTGCGCCCGGACGCCGCATTCGGGACAATCGACCCCAAGCCTGCAAAGGCATCCAGCCCGGAGTTCAAGAATGGAAGAAATCCAGCGCGATTCGATGGAATTCGACGTGGTCGTCGTCGGCGGCGGCCCGGCGGGCCTCGCTGCGGCGATCCGGCTCAAGCAGCTGGCCGCCGAGAAGGGAAGCGAGATCAGCGTCTGCGTACTGGAGAAAGGCTCCGAGGTCGGTGCGCACATCCTGTCGGGCGCCGTGATGGATCCGAAGGCGCTCAACGAGCTGTTCCCGGACTGGCAATCGAAGGGCGCGCCGCTGAACACGGCGGTCACCGAGGATCGCTTCCTGTTCCTGTCGGAAACCGGTGCGCGGCAGGTTCCGAACTGGATGCTGCCGGCCTGTTTCCAGAACCATGGCAACTACGTGGTCGCGCTCGGCAACGTCGTGCGCTGGCTGGGCGAGCAGGCCGAGGCGCTGGGCGTCGACGTCTACCCGGGCTTCGCGGCGGCTGAAATCCTGTACAACGAAGACGGCTCGGTCAAGGGCGTCGCGACCGGCAACATGGGCGTGGGCCGCGACGGCGAGCCGACCGATTCATTCCAGCCCGGCATGGAGCTGCACGCCAAGTACACGTTCTTCGCCGAAGGCTCGCGCGGCCATCTTGGCAAGCAGCTGATCTCGAAGTTCGCGCTCGATGCCGGCCGCGATCCGCAGTCCTACGGGATCGGCGTGAAGGAACTCTGGGAAATCGATCCGTCGAAGTTCAAGTCCGGGCTGGTCGTTCACACGGCGGGCTGGCCGCTCGACAGCAAGACCTACGGCGGCGCCTTCCTCTATCACTTCGAAGACAACAAGGTCTCGATCGGTTACGTCGTCGGCCTGAACTACTCGAATCCGTGGCTGTCGCCGTTCGAAGAGTTCCAGCGCTTCAAGACCCACCCGGCCATCCGCCAGTTCCTCGAAGGGGGCAAGCGCCTGGCCTACGGCGCCCGGGCGATCACGGCCGGCGGGATCAACTCGCTGCCGGATTTCGTCTTCCCGGGCGGCTGCCTGATCGGCTGCGATGCCGGTTTCCTGAACGCCTCGCGCATCAAGGGCAGCCATGCGGCGATCAAGACCGGGATGCTGGCCGCCGAGGCAGCCTTCGACGCGGTGGCCGCCGGGCGCAGCGGCGATCGCCTGACCGCCTATCCGGAAGCGTTCCGCGCCTCCTGGCTGTACGACGAACTACATCGCGCACGCAACTTCAAGCCGGCGATGGGCAAGGGGCTGTGGCTGGGCACCTTGCTGGTCGGCATCGATCAGGTCGTGTTCAAGGGCAAGGCGCCGTGGACGATGCACAGCCGCAAGCCCGATCACGAATACTTGAAGCCGGCGGCCGAATGCCAGCCGATCCAGTATCCGAAGCCCGACGGCAAGCTGACTTTCGACAAGCTTTCGTCGGTGTTCGTCTCGAACACCAACCACGAGGAAAACCAGCCGATTCACCTCACGCTCAAGGACGACCGGATCCCGGTCGAGGTCAACCTGGCGACCTACGCCGGCCCCGAGCAGCGCTACTGTCCGGCCGGGGTATACGAGTTCGTGAAGAACGACGACGGCAGCGACCGCCTGCAGATCAACGCGCAGAACTGCGTTCACTGCAAGACCTGCGACATCAAGGATCCACGCCAGAACATCGTCTGGGTCGTGCCCGAGGGCGGCGGCGGGCCGAACTATTCGGGCATGTAGACCACGCTCGGGGTCGTAACGGCCTCCGGCAAAAGGATCCCCATCGGACGCTTCGGGCGTCCGGGGCCTGAAAAATCTCGTCGCGGGTCCGACCGCCCGCACGGGCGGTCGGACGCGGATCGTTGATTAGTGGCCGAACTGCCGTGCCCGGCGCGGACCGCCGCGATCGCTGCCGCCACCGCCGTAGCCACCGCCGCGGTCTCCACCGTAGCCGCCACCGCCGCCCCGGTCGCCGTAACCGCCGCCTCCGCCGTAGCCACCGCCACCGCCACCGCCGCGATAGCCACCGCCACCGCCGCCTCCGTAGCCGCCGCCGCCGTAACCACCACCGCCGGAACGCCGGCCGCCACCGTAGCCGCCACCGCCACCCTGCTCGCGGGCCTCGTTGACGACCAGGCTGCGACCTTCGAGCGAATGCCCGTTCAGAGCGCGAATGGCCGCCTGCGCCGCGTCGTCGGAAGACATCGTGACGAAACCGAAGCCGCGCGATCGCCCGGTCTCGCGATCGGTGACGATCCGTGCATCAGTGACCTCGCCGTGGCTGCCGAACAGTTCCGACAATTGCGCGTCGGTAGCGCGCCAGGGCAGATTGCCCACGTAGATCTTGGTACCCATTGAGAGTGAGATTCCTAGTACCGTTTCGAACGTTGCATCGCGAGGCAGCGGTGCAAAACCACCGGGGAATGCAACTCCAGAGCCGAAGTGCAGACACGGCTCTCGATGACTGTGCCACAGAATGCCTTGCGCTGGACAGAAATTTGAGGTTCGGTCAGAAAACGCGCCGCCCCTTGAAAAACCCCGTGGACTGTATGAAAATACAGCTCGATCCCTGATTCGACAGCCGCCGACCCGAATGCGCGAACTCACTCCCCGCCAGCAGCAGATCCTCGGCCTGATTCGCGAGCACATTGCCGAGACCGGTTTCCCGCCCACGCGGGCCGAGATCGCTGCCCGCCTCGGCTTCCGCTCGGCCAATGCGGCCGAGGAACACCTGAAGGCGCTGGCGCGCAAGGGCGTGATCGAACTGACCTCGGGCGCTTCTCGCGGTATCAAGCTGCTGCTGATGCCCGATGTTTCGAACGAATCGCCGCAGGCCGTCAGCATCGCGTTCAGCCTGCCGCTGGTCGGCCGTGTCGCGGCCGGCAGTCCGATACTCGCGCAGGAACACATCGAGGCCAGTTATGCGCTCGACCCGGCCCTGTTCGACGAACGACCCGACTACCTGCTGAAGGTTCGGGGAATGAGCATGCGCGATGCCGGGATCCTCGACGGCGACCTGCTCGCAGTGCGGCGCGCGACCGAAGCGCGCAACGGCCAGATCGTCGTTGCGCGCGTCGGCGACGAGGTCACCGTCAAGCGGTGGCAGCGCCGCGGATCGGTCGTCGAACTGCTGCCCGAAAACCCCGACTTCGAACCGATCCTGGTCGACGCGAAGAGCGAGGAACTGGCCATCGAAGGTATCGGCGTCGGGCTCGTGCGAACCGGCAAGGGGCTTTAGGAGGCTGTCGGCTCAACCGCGCAGCGCCTCTGCGGCGCGCTCGGTGCGCTCCTGGCAATCGATGCAGCGCAGGGCCACCGGCTGGACTTTCAGGCGCTGGAAGGGGATCTCGACCCCGCAATCGACGCAGATCCCGTAGTTTCCTTCGTCGACGCGGCGGATCGCGGCGCGCAGATTGCGCCACTCCTCGATGTCCCGGCTCGCCTCCGAAAGATCGATCTCGCTGCTGGCCACCGCCTGTGCCAGGTCGCCGGCATCGCCGACGCGATCGAAGGTCGCAAGCTCCTCGGCGCTGTCTCCGAGCTTTCGCGAGATCTCCTCTTCGAGCAAGCCCAGACGCCTGCGCATGCCCTCGAGCAGTTCGGCGATCTGTTGTTCTGACAAGGCCATCTGGATTGCTCCTGAAACGTTCGATCGATTCTCGGCCGCCCCGCTCCAGACGAAGTTGATGCCAGTCAAGGCGTTGGGGGCATCCGCAGCGAGCGGAGGTCCGGATCCGTGTCGCAAGCCAGGATCCGGAACCGGCTTTCCAGGTTCGGTCCGCTACGGTGGTACACCGGCCCGTCTTCGATTCAGTCCGTCGGTCCGAGGCTGCCTACGGCGTCGGTGATCACGCCATCGAGCCCCTGCTTGCGCAGCAGTGCGGCGCACGCCGGCTCGTTGATCGTATAGGCCAGCACCCGAAGGCCCTCGCGGTGGGCCCGCTCGATCGTCTCGGCATCGAGCGCGCGGTAGTTCGCATCGAGCGCCACGCAACCGAGAGCGCGACAGCGCTGAAGCCAGTCGTCGGGCAGGCGGCTGAGCAACAGCGCGCGTGGCAGCCCCGGCGCGACGCGCTGCGCGGCTTCGAGCGCCGCCTCCGAAAACGAGGACAGCAGCGGCGGCACATCGGCGTCGTGCCAGAGCGCCAATGCTTCGATCGCGATCGCCGCACCGGTCTCGGCTTCGCGGCCCGGGGAGGGCTTGATCTCGATGTTGGCGAGGCAGCCGTTCGCCCGCAACCAGGCCGCGACACGGGCCAGCGTCGGCACCGGTTCGCCGGCGAAGCGCGGCGAGTGCCAGGCGCCGGCGTCGAGCTTCGCCAGTTCCGCCCAGCTCGCATCGGCCACGAACCCGCTCCCGTTGGTCGTGCGATCGACGAGGTCGTCGTGCATCAGCACGAGCACACCGTCGCAGCTCAGCTTGACGTCGAACTCGAACATCCGGTAGCCGCAGTCGTAACCGAGACGCATCGCTGCCAGCGTGTTTTCCGGCGCCAGCAGCCCGGCGCCGCGGTGCGCGACGAATGCCGGATACGGCCAGTCGTCGAAACCGATCGACCGGAGCCGGCACGCGAGCGGCTCGACCGGTCGCTGCCTGGAGCCGTTCGAGCCGCGGTGCAAGCCAGTCGGCTGTCCCGGGTGTTCGCCTGGCGGGGGCTCCGCTTCCAGCGCCCGCCCCTCACTTGTCTGCATCGACGAGCCCCTTGACGAACCAGTGCTGCATCGCGACGACCACGGCCAGCGGCGGCAGCATCGCGAGCATCGCCGTGGCCATGACCAGGTGCCACTCGGTGGCTGCGTCGCCGCCGGCAATCATCCGCTTGATGCCGATGACGACCGGATACATCGACTCCTGGGTCGTGACCAGCAGCGGCCACAGGTACTGGTTCCAGCCGTAGACGAACAGGATCACGAACAGCGCGGCGATGTTCGTGCGCGAGAGCGGAAACAGAATGTGCCAGAAGAAGTGCAGCGGACCGGCACCGTCGATCTTCGCCGCCTCGGCCAGTTCGTCGGGAACCGTCATGAAGAACTGCCGGAACAGGAAGGTGGCGGTCGCCGACGCGATCAGCGGCAGCGTCAGCCCCGTGTAGGTATCGATCAACCCGAGTCGGGCCATCACCTCGTAGGTCGGCAGGATGCGTACCTCGACCGGAAGCATCAGAGTGACGAAGATCAACCAGAATGCCAGCGTCTTCATCGGAAATCGGAAATAGATCAACGCGAACGCGGCAATCAGCGAGATCGCGATCTTGCCCAGCGCGATCGTCATCGCCATGAACAAGCTGTTGCCCAGCATCCTGGCGACCGGCGCGCTCGAGTTGCCGGCGCCGGCGCGCAGCACTTCGGCGTAGTTCTCGATCAGCCGGTCCCCGGGCAGCAGCGACATCGGCGCGGCCATCACCTGGTCGAGCGTCTGCGTGGACGCGACGAACGCGACCCAGACCGGCAGTGCAATGACCGCGATGCCGGCCAGCAGCACCAGGTAGGTCAGCACCTGCATCCACAGTCGGTCGCGCATGTCGAAGCCGTTCAGTAGTTGACGCGTCGCTCGATGTAGCGAAACTGCACGACGGTCAGCACGATCACGATCGACATCAGGATCACCGACTGCGCGGCCGAGCTGCCGAGGTCGAGCGCCTTGAAGCCGTCGTAGAAGACCTTGTAGACGAGGATTTCGGTAGCCTTGGCCGGCCCCCCGCCGGTCGCCGTGTCGATGATCGCGAACGTGTCGAAGAACGCATAGACGACGTTGATGACGAGCAGGAAGAACGTGGTCGGCGACAGCAACGGAAAGATCACCGAGCGGAACGTGCGCCAGGCGCCGGCGCCGTCGAGCGCGGCGGCTTCGATCAGCGACTTCGGGATCGACTGGAGGCCGGCGAGGAAGAAGATGAAGTTGTAGCTGATCTGCTTCCAGACCGCGGCGATGATGACCAGGATCATCGCGTGGCTGCCGTCGAGCAGGTGGTTCCACTGCACGCCTACGTTCCGGAGCCAGTGCGCGACGATTCCCAGCGACGGGCTGAACAGGAACACCCACAGCACGCCGACGATCGCCGGCGCCACCGCGTACGGCACGATCAGCATCGTGCGGAACGCCATCGCCCCGCGGATCGCACGGTCGGCGAAGTACGCGAGCGCAAGGCTCGTGACGAGCCCGATCACGGTCACCGCCACCGAGAAGATCGCGGTCACCCTGAACGAGTTCAGGTACAGCTCGTCGGCGAACAGCATCTCGAAGTTCTCGAGGCCGACGAACTGCAGGCTGCCGCCGAACGCATCCTGGATGAACACCGACTGAACCAGCGTCTCGACCGCCGGCCAGTAGAAGAACACCAGGACGATCGCGATCTGCGGCGCCAGCAATGCGGCCGGGAGACCCCAGCCGCCGAAGGTGACCTTCTTTTCCAGGATCAGTCCCGTGCGGTGCGTTCGAAGCGGGCCAGCAGATCGTTGCCTCGCGTCGTCATCCGGTCGAGTGCCTGCTCGGCAGTCTGGTTGCCTGCGAACAGCGTTTCCATCTCCTCATGGATCACGTCACGGATCTGCAGGAAATTGCCCAGGCGCACGCCGCGCGACTTGTCGGTGGTCTTGACGATCATCTGCTCGACGGCGATATCGGTGCCCGGATTCTTGTCGTAGAAGCCGGACTTCTTCGTCAGCTCGTAGGCGGCGATCGTCAGCGGCAGGTAGC
>JAAZBL010000370.1 GCA_012513825.1 Limnobacter sp.
ACAGGTCCCCGATGCCCTCCAAAGGGAGGACTATCAGACACCTTTGCCCGAATGTAAATTTTTCCTTCGGAAAGCGGTGCGAGGGTGTTATCTTGCGTCTCTCTACGATCTCCCCCTCGGTCTTGACCCGGATTGCGCCTGAATACCATGAGGCATCAGGTCACCCCAATTACGCTCTATCCCATTCCGTTCAACCAGCGCTTGCCGGGTGGACGGCGCGAGCGATCACCGATCGAGCGCCTGTTGCCCCACGCCGTGCGCGCGGACCTGTTGCGGGCGGGCTGGACGGTCGAAGATGCCACGCACGATTCGTGCGTGCTGCGCAAGCGGGTCGACGGCTTCGAAGCGAAGGTCTATGCGGTCCACGTGCGCCGCTTCGATGCGAACTTCGTCGAGGCGCGAGGCGAGCTGACGCTGCATTCGATGCCCTGCGGCTGTACTCACCTGACGCTGGCCAAGTCTGACCGCCTCGGCGAGCAGCTCTGGCCGGTGCTCGACGCCACCGAAGCGCTGACCGTCTTCGGTGACGAAAGCGAGCTCGACGGCTAGTCCGACAGCCTCCTGGACAGCGACACGCGAACGAGCCGCAGCAAGGCGGTCGCGGGCGGGAAGCCCCGCGGACCGATGAGCGAAACGAGGCCCATGCTGGCTTGCGGCTGATCGGGCGCTTCGGGTCAGGCGGCGACCGAATCCCGCTGCGTAGCAGGCTGCAATGCGCTGGCGGCAATATGCTCGCTCAGCAGCGCCGGCTTGTCGATCAGGATGTCCGGGTGATCCTTGTCCAGGAAGAACGGCACGAGGAAGGGCGCAGCCCGGCGCAGGTTGCCGGGCATCCCCGCCAGTCGCTCGCCGACGGCCTCGTAGGCCTTGCTGTGCAGATGCGGAATATGGAAGCGGCCGCGCTCTGCGCCGGCGAGCGTGCGCAGGCCGACCATCCGGTAGCGGCGCGCAAGCGCCGGCAGTGCTGCGGCGAGAATCCAGTCGACGCCCTCGTGGTAGGCGCAGAACCATTGCGCCTTGATCAGCGCGAGCGCGACGATGTCGGCCAGCGGCCCCTGTTGCGCGGCGAAGCGATCGACGTAGGTGAAGCTGTCGCCCTCGAACTCGACGTTCGGCATCTGCGGTGGAATCGGCGTCGTGCCGCGCAGGCTCGAGTTGACGCGGATCGTGCCGACGATCGCGCCGTCGGCCTTGCTCTCGGCAACAAGCAGAGTCGAACGCAGGTCGGTCTCGTCGATTTCGAGCAGTCGGTCGGCGACGCCCGGCAGGTAGTCGTGCCGCGCATAGGCGGCGGCACGCAGGTCGCACAGCGCAGCGAAGTCCTCGTCCGAGTTGGCCGGGCGGACGATGAAGGGCAGAAGTTCGATGGGAGTCATGATGTCGGGGTGCCTGGTTGGTTACGACTGTAACTAACACAGCGCCCCACTCGTCGTCCCGTCGAACCGACCGGCGGTCCGTTGTTTCGTTTTTTTCCGGACTACGTGCGGCGTTCGCCCGTTTGTTGCGGGAATGGCATTGCCGGGCGGCCGATTCCGTCGCTCGGCCGCCGGTTCGACGGTGAGTCAGTCGAGCGGAAGTGCCGAGTCCGGCAGCGCGATCGGAGCGCTCTCCGACTGGGAGAAGGTTGCGAAACCGCGGCGAGCCAGCACCGACGCCTCTTCGGGCCCGACCGGCGGCGAGTACAGGTAGCCCTGTACCTCGTCGCAGCCGAGAACCGCGAGGATCTGGTTCTGTTCGGGGGTCTCGACGCCTTCTGCGATGACCCGCATCTTCAGGGCGTGGCCCAGGCTGACGACGGCACGGCAGATTTCCTGGCCGTGTCGAGTGTCGAGCGCCCGGACGAAGCTGCGGTCGACCTTCAGGAAGTCGAGCTCGAACCGTTGCAGCGCACCCATCGACGAGTAGCCGGTCCCGAAATCGTCGACGGCTATCACGACGCCGAACTGGCGCAGCGCACGAAGCAGCGACTGCGCCTTGCTCGTATCGGCCGCAAGCGAGCTCTCGGTCAGCTCGAGCTGCAGGCAGCGGCCCGGAACCTCGTACGAGTTCAGCAGGTCGCCGACGCGCGCGACGATGTCGCGACTGCGCAATTGCAGCGGTGAAATGTTGACGGCGATCTGGTGCCAGCCGAAGCCCTCGCGGTGCCAGCGCAGCACCTGATAGACGGCGTTCTCGAGCACCCAGTCGCCCAGTTCCGCGATCAGGCCCGACTCCTCGGCCAGGCCGATGAACTCGGCGGGCAGCACGGTGCCGCGTTGCGGATGGTTCCAGCGCACGAGCGCTTCGAAGCCGCTCAGCTCGCCGGTCGACAGGCTGTACTTGGGCTGGTAGACGAGGAAGAACTCCTCGCGCGCCAGCCCGCGTTCGAGCTCGCGCACTGCACGGACCTTGGCAAGTTCCTGGGCCGCCATCCGCTCGCCGTAGATCACGCAGCAGCTCTTGCCGTCTTCCTTCGCCCGGTACATCGCCGTATCGGCGAAACGCATCAGGTCGGACGCGGTCGAGGCCTGCAGCGGCAACAGCGACGCGCCGACGGAGGCGCGCGGCTGGATCTCCACGCCGTCGAGCTCGAACGGCTCGTGCAGCGCTTCGACGATGCGATCGCCGAAGCGCTGGGCCTCCTTCGTGGTGCCCAGCCCCGGGATCAGGATCGTGAACTCGTCGCCGCCGAGCCGGCAGACGCGGCCCTGCCGGCCGACCGTGCGTGTGAGCACGGCAGCGGCGTAGCGCAGCAGGCTGTCGCCGGCCTCGTGGCCGAGCGAGTCGTTGACGTACTTGAAGTTGTCGAGGTCGACGAAGAACAGCGCCAGCGGCTTGCCTTCCTGGGTCGACTTGTTGACTTCGCGCGCCAGCAAGTGATTGAAGCTGCGCCGGTTCGGCTGTCCGGACAGGATGTCGACGGTAGCCAGTCGGCGCAGGTATTCTTCCTTCGCACGGAAGCGCCGCAATGCCAGCGCGGTGAGCCCGACCAGTCCCATCAGGATCGCCGAGGCGAACCAGGCGATCAGCCAGGTGGCGTCGACGCGGGTCTTGAACTCGCTGAGCGCGTCCTGCTCGCGTATGCCCGCCGCCACCGACAGTCCGTCGCGGCTCGTCTGTGCGGTAGCGACCAGCAGCCGCTGCGAATCGAAGCGCATCGGGGTTCTCGCGGCCTCGGCCACGGTTCCCACACGCGCGAGCCGGCGCGTGTCGATCAGGTCGCCGGTGATCGGGTGTGCGTGCTCGGTTTCGAACAGGGAGCGGCCGAACTCGTCTTCCACCCGCAGCCAGCCCAGCCGTTCGCCGAAGGATTTCTTCGCGACCGAGGTGAACAGCTCGGCATCGACCAGGTAGACGACGAAGGCCGCGTCGGCGAACTGCTCGAGCAGGTGGACGACCGGGACGATCGCACGACCGGCGATTGCGCCCGGGATGCTGGGCAGCATCAATTGAGTGCTGCGCGGGCCGATGTGCGCGAGCGCGCCGAGCTGTCGGGCCAGCTTCGTGGCCAGCGGCAGCGGGACGGTCGCCGCGACGACGTCGCCGTCCTGCGTGACCGCGATTGCCTCGATTCCCTCGCCGCGCAGGCCGATGCCGGTCGCGAAAGCGGTGCTCAGGTTGTGCCGTGCGGCTTCGTCGTCGACGTCCTGGCCCAGCGATTCCAGATGATGAGTCGCCTGCCGCAGGCGGCCCAGCACCTGGGAAACGTTCTCGCCGACCGCAGCAGCGGTCGTGCGCGAGAAATGGAACGCGGCTTCGTAGACGCCCTGGCGGCCAGCGTCGACACGCCACTGGCCGGCCAGGAAGAAGGCGGCCGAAAGCAGGGCGCCGCCGATCAGGAGCGCCCAGGGCCCGTGTTCGAGCAGCATCGGGGTCCGCAGCAGCTCGTCCTGCCTGAACGGATCGTCGGCGCGCGGTGGAGGCGTGCGGTGTGCGGCGACCTGGGCCGGCGCGGCCAGGCCTTCCACTTGCTCTGCCGAAACCCGCCTTGCGCGGCGGCGTCGCTCCGCTTCAATCAGCGCGGGGCGACGAGGTTTTCGGGAAACGGCCATTCAGCGAGCGAAGCGGACAGACGGGGTGGAGACAAGGGGGCGTCGAATCAGAAAGCCGCCGCACCCCGAGGGGGTTCGGCGGCCGACTGTCTCCGTTCCGGATGCCACACCGTTGCCATATTTGCGAGCATAACCCGCCCAAATTACATTCGTGTGAATTAATTCGCGCCAAACGTTGCGCGCCTCCCCACTTTTAGGGGAATTCACGACAAATTTAGTCGGAAACCCTCAGTCAATCGTATTTGCGAAGCTCGAGCCTGGCCAGCTGGTTGCGGTGAACTTCGTCCGGGCCGTCGGCCAGCCGCAGCAGGCGCGCCGTCGCGTAGGCGGAGGCCAGCCCGAAGTCGTTGCTGGTGCCGCCGCCGCCATGGACCTGGATCGCCCAGTCGATGACCTGGCAGGCCATGTTCGGCGCCGCGACCTTGATCATCGCGATCTCGGTTTTCGCAGCCTTGTTCCCGACCGTGTCCATCAGGTGCGCGGCGTTCAGCGTCAGCAGCCGCGCCTGGTCGATCAGGATACGCGACTGTGCGATACGTTCGAGCGTCACCCCCTGTTCGGCGACCGGCTTTCCGAACGCGACGCGCGCCTTCGCCCGACGGCACATCCGCTCGAGTGCGCGTTCGGCCAGTCCGATCAGGCGCATGCAATGGTGGATGCGCCCGGGCCCGAGGCGCCCCTGGGCGATTTCGAAGCCGCGGCCTTCGCCGAGCAGCAGGTTCGACGCCGGCACCCGGACGTTCTCGAACACGACCTCCGAGGCCCGGTCCGGCACGCCATAGAAGCCGAACACGGGCAGGGGCCGGATCACCTTGACGCCGGGGGCGTCCATCGGCACGAGGATCATCGACTGCTGCAGATGCCGGTTAGGGTTCTGCGGATCGGTCTTGCCCATGAAGATCGCGATCTTGCAGCGCGGGTCGGTCGCGCCGGTCGTGTACCACTTGTGGCCGTTGATCACATAGTCGTCGCCGTCGCGCACGATCGACGACTCGATGTTCGTCGCATCGCTCGAGGCGACGGCCGGTTCGGTCATCGCGAAGCACGAGCGGATCTCGCCGCGCAGCAACGGGGCGAGCCACTTTTCCCGGTGTTCGTCGGTTCCGTAGCGCGCGATCACCTCCATGTTGCCGGTGTCGGGGGCCGAGCAGTTGAAGACTTCCGGGGCCAGGTGCGTGCGTCCCATGATTTCGCACAGCGGCGCGTAGTCGAGGTTGCTCAGCCCGGCGCCCCCGTGCTCGGTGCCCGGCATGAACAGGTTCCACAGACCGGCGGCCTTCGCCTTCGGCTTCAGCTCCTCCACGACCGGCAGCACGTTCCAGGGGCCCTTCTCCTCGGCCTCCTTCCAGTAGCGCTCCTCGTTCGGATAGATGTGCTCGTCCATGAAGTCGAGCAACTGTTCGCGGATCTGCTGTGCCTTGGGCGACATTTCGAAGGCCATTGGAGCTCCTCGTCGGATGATCGTCCGTCAATGATAGCAAAATTGTCGGACAATTATGCGCGCAACGACTGTCCCGACGGACGGATGGCGCGAAAGTCTCGTCTTACCCGGCGGGGATCCGGGGCAGCGACCGAGCCGCTGTGTTCTCGATGTGCTGACGCGCGCGCAGCTCGGCCTTCTTCGCATCGCCGGCGAGAATGGCCTCGGTGATTCCCCGGTACTCGGCCGCCATCGCTTCGAGGTCGGACAGCGTCGAGCCCTCGTACATCTGCGAGCGAAAAAGGTGGGCGCGGGTCGACGGCATCGCACGTTTCAGTTCGACGTTGTCTGCGATGTCGAACATCGTCTGATAGAAGCGCGCGCGCAGATCGAGCATGCGCCTCGGCCCTTCGGATTCGGCCGCCGAGAGCAGCGCGGCGCTGGCGTCCTCGAACAGTCGGCGATTGTCGCCCACGCCGATCCGCATCGCCGCGAGCCTCGCAGCGAGCCCGCACAGCACTTCGAGCACTTGCAACAGGTCTTCGGCGTCGCTGCGATTCAGCGCCCGGATCACCGCGCCGCGGTGCGGGATCAACTCGACGACGCCGGTGCCCGCGAGCGTCTTCAGCGCCTCGCGCACCGTGCTGCGGCCGACGCCGAACTCGTGCATCAGGTCCGCCTCGACCAGGCGTTGGCCGATCCGGTAGCGCCGTTTAAGGATGCCGATGCCGATCGCGCCGGCGATCCGGTCGGAAGTGTTGATCGCATTTGCCGGGCCTCGTGCGGGCACCGTGCTGGCGGGGATTTCGGTTCTGGGCGTTGCAGCGTCCACGGCGTCGGTCCGGAGTCGATGGTGTCCGCGATTCTATGAGCTAAGGAAGCGCTTCGTCAGCGATTGCGTCGCGGGTTGATGACTGACAATAAACTGACTATTGTCCGACGTTCTGAAGGAAACGAGGAGAAACGACATGACCAGCAGGCGTCACTTCCTGGCCGCTTCGGCGGCGGCCACGCTGCTTCCGGCCGCGGCGCTGCCTTCGAGGGCCTTCGCCACGGCCGCCGATACCGCCCCGACGCGGCCTGTTCGCTGGGTCGTCGGCTTCGCCCCGGGCGGCGGCACCGACACGATCGCCCGCATGACGGCAGACACGATCCGCGATGCCTATCCGGCCGGCCTGCTGATCGAGAACAAGCCGGGTGCCTCGAGCCGGCTCGCCGTGCGCACCGTGAAGGACGCCGAACCCGACGGCCAGACGATGCTCGTCACGCCGGATTTCGCGCTGACCGTCTATCCGCACAGTTTTCGCGAGCCCGGCTACGAGCCTTTGAAAGATCTCGCGCCCGTGGCTCCGATCTGCATCGGCGGGCTGGCCTTGTGCGTCGGACCCATGGTCCCCGAGACGGTGAAGAACCCGGCCGATTTCCTCGACTGGTGCCAGCAGAACCCGAAGCTGGCGTTCTTCGGTTCGCCGGCGAGCGGATCGTCGTTCCACTTCGCCGGGATCATGCTCGGGCGCGCGAAGAACGTCGAACTCACGCACATCGGATACAAGGGCGGCGCGCCCGCACTGCAGGACGTCATGGGCGGCCAGATCGCCTCGAACATCTGCGCGGTCGGCGAAGCTTTCCCCTACCTCCAGTCCGGGAAGCTGCGCGCGATCGGCACTTTCGGCACCGAGCGCGACGAGTTCGCCCCCGAGGCACCGACGATGGTCGAATCGGGCTTCGACGACGTCATCGCCTACGCCTGGGTCGGCGCGCTGGCGCCGGCCGCGACTTCGCCCCAGGCGATCGCCAGGATGGAATCGGCACTGAATCGCGCGACCTCGGGCGACGTGCTGACCGAACGACTGGCGAAATTCTGTTTCAAGCCCCTGACCATGTCGTCGGACGAGTTCCGGCAGATGATCGCTGCCGATATCGAGCGCTGGGGGCCGGTCGTGAAGGCCACCGGCTTCACCGCCGACGAGTGACGGCCTAGGTCCTCTCGGGCCTCGCCGGGCCGCGAGGCCCGAGGCGCTCAGGCGTCGTGGCCGAGCCCCACGGTCATGCCGCCGCACACGTATAGCACCTGCCCGGTGATGAATCCCGATCGATCGTCGAGCAGCATCGCGACCGCGTGAGCGACGTCGTCGGGCGTGCCCATCCGCCGCACCGGGATCGACTCGATGATCCGCTTCGTGGCCGGCGCATCGGGAGGATTCGCCTGGTCGAACAATTCGGTCGCGATCGGGCCGGGCCCGACCGCGTTCACCGTGATGCCGTGCGCGCCCAGTTCGAGCGCCAGCGTGCGCGTGAGTCCGTGCAGGCCGGCCTTGGTCACCGAATAGACGGTGCGCAGCGGCTTGCCCAGCGCGGCACGGCTGCTGATGTTGACGATGCGCCCGTAGCGGGCGGCCTTCATCGCCGGCAGCACGGCCTGGACGCAGCGGATCGATGACGCGACGTTGACGGCGACGACGGCCTGCAGGTCCTCGGTGCTGGCTTCCTCGATCGGGCCCGGACGCACGACGCCGGCGTTGTTGACGAGCCGGGTGATCGACCAGCGCTCGGCAAGCGCCGACAGCACCGCGCGCGAGCGCGCCTCGTCGGCCAGGTCGACCTGTTCGAAGACCTCGTTGCCGGCCGGTGCCGACGGCGGATCGCGGTCGAGGTTGATGACCTGGTGTCCGTCGGCCAGCAGGCGCTCGACGATCGCGCGGCCGATGCCGCGGCTGCCGCCGGTGACCAGCGTCGCGGCACGGAGCGCCTGGGATCGGTTCGTCGGGGGATGCGGCGTAGTCATTCTCGTGTCTCCGGAAAGTCGGCGAACGGGGATTTTCGGGCATCGATCGGCAGCCGTTCGTCGGCCCGATCGGCCGGTCGTTCCCCTCGTGTGTCGGAAGCGGGGCAAAGCAGCCCGATCGCGCGAATTTTCGCACTTGCTTGCCACTACCATCGCCGGCGACCCGAAGCATCACCCGAATCACGAACAGAACCATCGAACGAGAGGATTTACCGCATGAGCAGCCCCAACACCGAGTTCCGTCCGATCCTGCGTCCGCTGGCGCTGGCTGCAGCCGCGTTGGTGCTGGCCGCCTGCGGCGGCGGTGGCGGCGGCAGCGATCCCGGCACGCCCGGGCCCGCCACGCCGATGTCGATTTCCGGCGTGGTCGTCGATGGCTACATCCGCGGCGCCGTGGTCGACTGCCTGAATGGCGGCTCGCTGATCGCTTCGGCTGTCTCCGACGCCGAAGGGAACTTCGCATTCGATCTGCCGGCCGGCCAGAGCTGCGACACGATCGAATCGCATGGCGGCGTCGACGTGGGTCTCACGCCCGACGACCCGAGCGACGACGTGCTGCGTCCGGCCGGCGTCATGCGCTCGCCGGTGCCGTCGGGCCAGAGCACGGTCGCGAACATGGTCGTCTCGCCGCTGTCGACGCTGGTGCAGGCGCTGGTCGCCAACGGCTCCACGCGTGACGCCGCGGCCGCGCAGGTGGCCGCCAGCCTCGGCCTGCCTTCGGGCGCCGCGCTGCTCGACACCGATCCGGCGACCGACCTGACCCTGTTCCGCGCCGCGAACGCGGTCGCGCAACTCGTCTCGCAGATCACGGCCGCGCTGGCTGCTGCCGGCGGCATCGAAAGCGCCGACGGCATGAAGGCGCTGTCTTCGCACGCGATCGCCGCGCTCGCCGCGGCGCTGCCGGGCATCGGTTCGCCCGAGCAGCTCGTGCCGGCAAGCCTGACGCCGGATTCGCCGCTGCTGGCCGTCATCGAACAGGCCGCCGCCGCCGCTCGCGAAGACGACAACGCGGAAATCGCCGGCAAGCTCGACGGCGTGCAGCCGCAGACGCTCGCACTGATCGCCGCTCCGCTGGCGGCCGGCGCCGCCAATGCGGTCTGGCAGGCGGGAAGCTTCGAGGAGGTCGTCGCGGGCAGCGGCACGCTCGTCGAACAGGATCGCACCACGTCGATCGTCGGCGATCTGTCGGGCCTGCTGGGCCAGACCGCCGCCGACGACGGCGAGCGGCAGGCCGTGCTCGACGCGCTGGCCGGTGCCGGCGGGATTGCCGAACCCGCGGAGCCCGCGGTGTCCGTGACCGTCGGCGGCGAAACGGCGTCGGCGCCGGTGCCCGTGGGTCCGAACAACTTCGTGCGCCTGGCCGACGATCGACTCGTGCTCGAGAACTCGGACAGCACGCAGACGATCGCCACGCTCGACCAGTTCGAGAGCAGTGCCGGCGTCACGCTGTCGCGCAACCTGGCCAGGGTGTCGTTCAAGCTCGAGCAGGCCGGCGATGCGCTGACGCAGCTGCGCGAAGTGCCGCTGGCGATCGAGGTGAGCGACGCCACGCGCGTGCTGCAGGCCATCGTCGACACGGTCGAGATCGCGCCGAATGCCGGCGGCGGCTACGTCGCCAGCGTCCCGCCCGGAACGAAGCTCTTCGTCTACGCGAAGAGCGCCAGCAAGCAGACCGAGACGCCGATCGAGATCGCGCTCGACGGCGCCGGCCTCGACGTCGTGTCGACCGACGACGAGGGCAACGTGAGCGTGAACGTCGAGCGCATCCTGTCGGTCGATCCGGGCAACGTCGTGCCGGGCAGCGCCCTGGCGGACCTGTCGCTGGACGGCCTCAGCGGCGGCAGCTTCAGCGTCACCGCGGTGATCGGCGAGCTGCGCGTCGCGCGCTCGGTCTCGCCGACGGATTCTCGCCCGACGCTCGCCACGCCGTATACGGTCACGCTGGGCGCCGGGGAGCAGTCGATCTCGGGCTACGGCGTCAAGGGCACCGTGGTGGTCGGCGATTGAGATTCGATTGAATCCCGGCAACACGATGAAGGCGGGGCGCTCCGGAACGGGGCGCGCCCGGGCCGCGCACGCTGCGCGCACCGCCGTAGCGTCCGGCGTGCGCGCTTGCGCATGGAACGCTGGGGCGGCCGCGGCGCTGGCGATCTCGGCGACGCTCGCCGCGCCGCTGGCCGCCGCGCCGTTCGACCAGACCCTGAGCGCACGCCCCGAACACGCCGGAGCCCGCCAGCTCGAAGTGGCGGTCGACGCGATGAACGACACGCTCGACGTGTTGGACATCCGCGGCGACGACCCGATCTACGGTGGCACGAACGTCGGCGACTACGAGGGCGCGCATCTGCGCGTCGGCTGGCAGCTTTCCGAACGCTGGTGGGTCGACGCCGCGCTCTGGCGCCGCGAGATCGAATATCGCAACGAGACCGGCAGCCTGAACAGCTGGCAGCTCGCAGCGCAGTACCGTTTCCACGATGGCGGCCCGACGGGAACCGCGTGGGCGCTGCGCGCCAGTGCCTGGGGCAACCGCGCCAGCGAACTGCAGAAGGGATCGCCGACCACGCTCAGCGGCTATACGCTGGACAGCGTGCGGATCGACAGCCCGCGCGACCGCCAATGGCAGCTCGACCTGATCGGCACGCGCGGCGGACCCGAAGCCTCGATCAGCTGGTATGTCGGCGTGCAGCGCTCGAAGGTCGACTACTCGTCGCTGAGCGGCACGGCCACGGCCGGCGACTGTCCGTTCGACCTGAGCTTCGGCGACAGCAGCACGACGCTGACCCAGACGGCGGCCTGCCGCAGCGGCCTCGGCACGATCGCGGCAGGCACGCGATTCGGCGTTGCCAATACCGAGCTGGGGCTGGATCCACGCGATGCGCTCGCATACACGGCGACCGTGCTGCGCGCCGGGGTCAACGGCCACAAGCGCTGGGGCGACTGGCACCTTCGCGGCGGCCTGGGCTACGAATACTTCGAACGCGACGATTCGCTCGAAGCGGCGGCGCGACGCCTGTCGGGCGTCTACGAATCGGGGAACCTGAGCGCGGTGCTGGAGCTCGGCTACCGCTTCACGCCGGCGATCACCGGCTTCGTGCGCGGCACGGCGTGGCAGCACCAGTTGATGGGCGAAGTACCGTTTCTCTACAACGCGGTGACGGCGAAGCGATCGGATCGCCGCTACGGAGTGGTGTCGGTCGGCGCATCGATCGCATTCTGATCGACGCTGATGCGAGAATCCCCTGCGTCGGAATCGCTCGCGCGTCGTTTACGTTCATGAAGCTTATTCTCGCCCCCGGCTCCACCGCCTGGCGACTCGCGTTCTTCGCGGCGGTCATCGCGGTGCTGGTCGTTTCGCTGCTGCCGCCGAGCAGCCTGCCGCCGATGGGGAGCGGCTGGGACAAGGCACAGCATGCATCGGCTTACGTGGTGCTCGGCCTGCTCGGACTGGCGGCCTGGCCGCGCCGCGCCGGCGTGGTGCTGATCGCGCTGCTTGCGTTCGGCGCCGGCATCGAAGTGCTGCAGGGACTTTCCGGGTGGCGCACCGCCGAGTGGGGCGACCTGCTGGCCGATGCGATCGGGCTCGCGGTCGTGGGCCTGGCCTACACGCAGCGGCACCGGCTGGTGCCGGCCGCGACGTGAGCGCGCGACTCGAGCACGAGCGCCGTCCCGGTTTCGAACGCCGTCACCTGCTGGCGGCGCTCGGCGCGGCGGCCCTGTCCGGCTGTTCGATCCTTCCGTCGCGCGACCGCAGCGGCCGCACGGAACCGTACCGGCAGGGGCGGCTCTCGGAAGTCCAGGCACGCGAATTGACGTTCCTCGCGCTGAGTCTCGTCGATACGCCGTATCGCTGGGGCGGCAATACGCCGCAAAGCGGCTTCGACTGCAGCGGACTGATCGTCTACGTGTTTCGCGAGTCTGCCGGCTACCAACTGCCGCGAACCGTGAAGGAAATCGCGCGGATCGGTCGTCCGGTACGCGTCGACGCGCTGCATACCGGCGATCTGGTGTTCTTCGATGCGCCGCGCCGTTTTTCGCACGCGGGGATCTACGTCGGCAGCGGGCGCTTCGTGCATGCGCCGTCCAGCGGCGGTCGCGTGCGTCTCGACGGCGTGTTCGAAAGCTACTGGCGCCCGCGCCTGTCGCGGATCCGCCGGGTCTGATGTGGAAGGATCGGCCATGGACGACAGACGCAAGCTCCAGCAGGAGATCGCCGATACGCTCGGCGCCAAGCCCCGGATCGACGTCGGCGCCGAGATCGAATCGCGAACGGGTTTCCTCGCCGACTACCTGCGCCGCGCGGGTGGCCGGTCGCTGGTGCTCGGCATCAGCGGCGGCATCGATTCGACGACCGCCGGACGGCTGTGCCAACTCGCCGTCGAACGGCTGCGCAACGACGGCTACGACGCGCGCTTCATCGCCGTGCGCCTGCCCTACGGCGCGCAGCGCGACGCGGCCGACGCGCTCGCCGCGATCGACTTCATCGCGCCGGACCGGATGCTCGACGTCGACATCAAGCCGTCGGCCGACGGCATGCTGCAGGCGCTGCTCGCTGCCGGCTTCGAGTTCCCCGACGCGACGGTGCAGGACCAGGCCCTGGGCAACGTGAAGGCGCGCGAACGGATGATCGCGCAGTACGCGATCGCGTTCGCCGAGCGCGGGCTCGTCGTCGGGACCGACCAGGCCGCCGAGGCGCTGATGGGCTTCTTCACGAAGTTCGGCGACGGCGCCTGCGACCTGGCGCCGCTGACCGGCCTGACGAAGCGGCAGGTGCGTGAGATCGCGCGTGCGCTCGGCGCGCCGGCCGCCCTGGTCGACAAGGTGCCGACGGCCGACCTCGAGGATCTGCGACCGCTGCGCCCCGACGAGGACTCGTACGGCGTCAGTTACGAGCAGATCGACGATTTCCTCGAAGGCAAGCCGATCGACGCGCAGGCCTTCGACACGATCGTGCGCCAGTACCGGGCAACGGCGCACAAGCGGGCGCTGCCGGCGACGCCTTCGGGCTGATCCCTCTCAGCCGTGCGGCGCGCGCGCTGCACGGCTCCGGGTCCAGCTCTCGACTTCCTTGCGCCAGGTCCGCAACGACGGTGGCGTGTCCGCATCGGCGCCGTTCGCGGATTTCGCCAGTTGCTCGAGCAGCGATTGCTGGCGCTTGCTCAGCGTGTCGGGAAAGGTCGGGATCACGGTGACCAGGAAGTCGCCTCGGGCCGTGGCGCCGCGATGCAGCGGCAGTCCCTGTCCGCGCAGCCGGTAGACACGGCGCCCGCGCTGCAGCCGCATCTGCTGCAGGCCGGCCAGCGTCGGCACCTCGATCCAGGCATTGGCGATCCATGCGAAGCCGTCGACCGGCATTTCGCAGCGCAGGCTGCCGTCGTCGCCGGCTTCGAACAGTCGATGCGGCGCGATTTCGATCTCGACCTCGAGCTCGAGCTCGCCCCGGCCATCGGCATCGGGCGGGCCGGCGGCGACCAGCACGTCGGCGTGGCGGACGCCGGCGGGAATCCGCAGCGTCCGTCGCCAGGCGCTGGCCGTCTCGCCGCTGCCGTCGCAGGCAGCGCAGGCCCGCGCCACCGTGCCGTGGCCCTTGCAGGCAGGGCAGGTCCACTTCGTCGAAAGCCAGCCGAACCAGGCCGTGCCGGCGATGACGCCGGAGCCGTCGCAATCGCCGCAGCGCGGGTCGATCCGGTCGCGTCCGTAGCCGCCGCAGGCCGCGCAGGACCGGGTCAGCCGGCCACGCAGCGTCTTCGTGCATCCGAACGCGGCTTCCTCGATCGACAGCCGCAGCCTGCGTCGCAGCGTGCGCGCCGGCGACGCGGCGTCGGCTCCCGAGGCCGCGTCCGCATCGGCTGCTGCGAAGTCGTCATTGAACGCTGCCTCCCGGATCGCGTCGTAGGCGCGATTGATCCGCTGCATCCAGGCGACGGCCTCGGGCGACGGGTTGCGGTCGGGGTGCCAGCGCGCAGCCAGGCGGCGGAACGCGGCGCGCACCTCGGCTTCGCTCGCTCCGGGCCGCAGGCCGAGCTCGGCATAGGCGACGTCGATGCTCAACTGCTGTCCTCCTGCTTCACGCCGCGCACGGCCGCCGGTGCAGGCGCCGGCGGGGGCGCAGGCGCGTCGCCAGGGTCGGGGTGCTGCCGGGCATGGCGTGCAATGTTACGTGATAAGTCTCTGGTGCTTGCACTACATTCGATCAACGAGCTTCGAGGAGACAGGCATGAAAACTCAGGTCGGCATCATCGGCGGCGGCCCCTCCGGGTTGCTGCTGTCGCAGCTCCTTCACAGGAAGGGCATCGACAACATCGTGCTCGAGAAGCACAGTCGCGAATACGTGCTCGGACGCATCCGCGCCGGCGTGCTCGAACACGGCTTCGCCGCGCTGATGCGCGAGGCCGGCGTGGCCGAGCGCATGGATCGCGAGGGCGAGATCCACGACGGCATCTTCATCGCGCACGACGGGCTCAAGGAGCGCGTCGACCTGAAGGGACTGACCGGCAGTTCGGTCATCGTCTACGGCCAGACCGAGCTGACGCGCGACCTGTACGAGGCGCGCGACCGGCTGGGCGGCAAGGTCGTCCACAACGCCGAAGACGTCCGTCCGCACGACCTGGAGAGCGCGAATCCGTACCTGACCTGGCGGGTCGGCGACGAGCGCTTCCGCGTCGACTGCGATTACGTGATCGGTTGCGACGGCTATCACGGCGTCAGCCGCCGGTCGATCCCGAAGGACCGGATCCGCGAGTACGAGCGCGTCTACCCGTTCGGCTGGCTGGGCGTGCTGTCGCGCACGAAACCGGTATCGCCGGAGCTGATCTACGCCCGGCACGAGCGCGGCTTCGCGCTGTGTTCGCTGCGCTCGCAGACGCTGAGCCGCTATTACATCCAGGTTCCGCTGACCGATTCGGTCGAGGACTGGTCCGACGAGCAGTTCTGGGAGGAACTGAAGCGCCGGCTGCCGGACGAGGTGGCCGACGTGCTGATCACGGGCCCGTCGATCGAGAAGAGCATCGCGCCTCTTCGCTCCTACGTCGTCGAGCCGATGCGATACGGGCGCCTGTTCCTGGCCGGCGACGCCGCGCACATCGTGCCGCCGACCGGCGCACGCGGGCTCAACAGCGCTGCGTCCGACATCTACTATCTGTACCACGCGCTGCTCGATCACTACGAGAAGGGCGACGACAGCGGCCTGGACCGCTACTCGGAGAAGGCGCTGGCCCGGGTCTGGAAGGGCCAGCGCTTCTCGTGGTGGATGACGATGCTGCTGCACATCTTTCCCGACAGCAGCGCCTACGACCGGCGTCTGCAGCAGACCGATCTCGCCTATCTGTTCTCGTCGCAGAGGGCGCTCGGCTCGCTGGCCGAGAACTACGTCGGGCTGCCGTACTAGGACCCTGACCGCATGCAACGGCGCGCTTTCCTCGGCGTCTGCGCAGCGCTGTTGCCGGGGTTCGCGGGCGCGCCGACGGCTTCGGCGGCCGCATCGCCGCGCTCGGCGGGCGCTGCGGAAGCGCCGGCCGCGCAGTCGACAGCGCCGTCCGGCGGCGGCTGGCCCGACCGGCCGATTCGCATCGTCGTGCCGTTCGGCGCCGGCGGCGTCGCCGACCTCGTCGCGCGCACGGTCGGCAAGGCGCTGGCCGAGCGGCTCGGCCAGCCGGTCGTCGTCGACAACCGCCCGGGTGCGGGCGGAATCGTCGCCGGCCGGATCGTCGCGAACGCGGCGCCCGACGGCAGCACCTTGCTGCTGCTGAGCAACGGCACGGCGGTCAGCGAAGGGCTGTTCGCGCGGCTGCCGTACGACGCACGCAGGGATTTCGTGCCGGTGTCGACGCTCGGACGCTTCGACCTGGCCGTGATCGTGCCGGCGACATCGCCGTTCGCGAGCCTGTCGGAGCTGCTCGAGTTCGCCCGGCGCCGGCCGGGCAGACTGAACGTGGCCACCGTGAGCGTCGGCAGCACGCAGCACCTGGCCGCCGAGCTGCTGCGGATGACGGCCGGCGTCGAGTTCCAGGTCGTGCCGTTCACCGGCACGCCCGCGGTGCTGGGCGCGCTGCGCGGCGGCCATGTCGATGTTGCGGTCGAGATCCTCGCGCCGATGCTGCCGCAGATCGAGGCCGGCGTGCTGAAGGCGCTGGCAGTGATGGGCGCCGCCCGGTCGCAGGCGCTCAAGGACGTTCCCACGGTCGCCGAGTCGGCGCATGCGAACGGATCGGCCGCGGGCTCGGAACTCGCCGGTTTCGACGTCAGCTCGTGGAACGCGCTGGCGGCCCCCGCCGGCACGCCACCGGCGATCGTCGAGCGGCTGAACCGCGAGTTGCGCCAGGTGCTCGAATCGAGCGCCGTCAGGGACGGCCTCGCGCGCCTGAACGTGCAGGCGATGGCCAGCAGCCCCGAAGAACTGGCCCGGCTGCTCGACAGCGAGATCAGGCGCTGGCAGGACGTGATCGCGCGCGCAGGGATCCCGCTCCAGTAAGCTGGAGGCTGTCACTCCTCCGAAAACTACAAGTCATGCAACTCCATCGGATCGGCATCGTCGGCTACGGCGAGGTGGGCAAGATCTTCGGCGCCGGCCTGCACGACCGGCAGGGCGTGTCGGCCGTCGGCGCCTGGGACCTGAAATTCGCGAATCCGGAACTCCAGGCGGCCGAGCGCGAGCACGCGGTGCAGGCCGGACTGCAGCCGCACGAGTCGATGCGCTCGCTTTGCGAGTCCAGCGACCTGGTGATCTCCGCGGTCACGGCCTCGAACACGCTGGCGGTCGCGCGCGAGGCGGCGCCCTGGCTGCGCCCGGGCGCGATGTTCCTCGACCTCAACTCGGCCTCGCCGTCGGTCAAGCAGAAGTGCGCGGCGCTCGTCGACTCGGCCGGCGCGCACTACGTCGAAGCCGGCGTGATGACCTCGGTGCCGCCCTACGGGATCCGCGTGCCGATGTTGCTCGGCGGTCGCAAGGCGTCGAAGCTCGAGCAGGCGCTGCGCGGCTGGGGCATGGACGCGAAGACGGTCAGCGATCGGCTCGGCGTGGCGAGCGCGATCAAGATGAGCCGCAGCGTGATGATCAAGGGCCTCGAGGCGCTGGTGATCGAGAGCTACGCGACCGCGCGTGCCTACGGCGTCGAGGACCACGTGTTGCCGACGCTCCAGGAGACCTTCCCGAGCATCGACTGGAACCGGCAGGGCGCCTACTTCTTCAGCCGCGTGGTCCGGCACGGCCAGCGCCGCGCCGAGGAGATGCGCGAGTCGGCGAACACGGTGCGCGAGGCCGGCTTCGAGCCGGTGATGGCCGCCGCGATCGCGGCGAAGCAGCAGTGGGTGGCGGACCAGGCGGCGGCCGGCGCGTTCGACGGCCTCGACGAGGACGCCCGCTGGCAGGACTACGCGGACCGCCTGCTGGCCGCGCGCGCGAAAACCTGAAGCCGGCGTTCAGCCCGGCCGCAGCGCGTCGAGCGTTTCGCGGATCAGTTCGCGCGCCGCCTGCTGCGTCAGCGTCGCCGGGCGCAGCGCGCTCGCCGCGGTGGACAGCGAGATGCGCAGCGGGGGCGGGCCGACCGGACGCGTCACGAACGCCGACGGATTGATCGAGCGCGCGACCGCGTTCAGCGGCAGGATCGCGTGGCCGGCGCCGTCGGCCACGAGGTCGAGGATCGCGGGAACGCCGTCGACTTCCAGCCCGACGACCGGACGGCAGCCGACCGCCGCCATTTCCGATTCGACGCGCATCCGGATCGCATTGGGCCGGCTCGGGATGACCAGCGGCAGCCGCGCGACTTCGTCGAGCGCGATCGGCCCCGGCGGCGGATCCTCGGCCAGTCCCCGCGGGCGCCGGCCGACCAGGTACAGCGCTTCGTCGAGAAGCGGCTGCAGATCGAGGTCCGCGACCGGGCGGGCGTCGTAGAGCACGGCGATATCGAGCCCGCCGTCCGCGAGGCGGTCCTGCATCGCGGCGCTCAGGCCTTCGCTGATCGATAGCCGCGCGTCGGGCAGGCGCCGCCGGAATGCGCGCATCAGCGGCACCGCGAGCACGCGCGCGACGCTCGGCGGCAGGCCGACGGCCACGCGCCCGGCCAGCGAACCGCGCAGTCGCCCGAGTTCCTCGCGCGCCCGCTCGACCTGGTGCAGGATGCCGCGCCCGTGCGCCAGCAGCACCCGGCCCGCTTCGGTCGGCACGGCGCCGCGGCCGTTGCGCACCAGCAGCGGCTGGCGCAGCTCGACCTCGAGCTGGCGGACCTGCCGGCTGAGCGCCGGCTGCGCCACGTCCAGCGCGATCGACGCGCGGGTGAAGCTGCCGAGTTCGGCGACGCGAACGAAATATTCGATCTGCTTCAGGTCCACGCGATCACTGCCTTTTCGGCTTTTCGGTATGAATCGACCGATGATATAGCGGATCGTTCTAGCTGATAGTGCGCCGAGGGGCTGGTCGCCGGGTGGCGCCGCCGCGACAATCCCGGCATGGACAAGCGCAAGATCGGCGAACTGGACATGAGCAGCGTCACGATCACCGGCATCTCGTCGATGGCCACCCGCCAGGTGTTGGCGGAGCTGGCCGCCGCCTGGGAGCAGCGCTCGGGCATGGCCGTCGCGATCGAATCGGTCGGCGGCGTCGACGCGGCCAGGCGGGTGCAGGGCGGCGAGGTCTTCGACCTCGTCGTGCTGGCCTC
>JAAZBL010000047.1 GCA_012513825.1 Limnobacter sp.
GCGAGCGGAAGCAGCATGACCAGCGTCGCGATCTGGAATGCGTTGACGACCCAGATCGACTGGGCCGCACTCGCGTCGAGCTGGCGGCCGATGTCGGGCAGTGCGAGGTTGACGATGCTCGCCTGCAGCACCGAAGCCGTCAGGCCCAGCACGATCGACAACATCGCACGCGTGCGAGCCGGCTGCGGCAGGCCGTCTTCGCGAGCGGGCGCGGCCGTCGATGGATGCGGCGAGGAGGTCGATGCGTTCGGAGGCATGTCCACGGTCGCGACATTCTAAGAGGGACGCGGACACGCCCGCCGGCGCACTTTCGGCGCGATTCCGAATATCGAAAGCAGATCATCTTCGTTCCGCTCGCGGCACCGGCGAATTCATCATCGTGTCTGCCGACATTCGTCGTCCATCGACACGATCCAGGGAAAAACAGACCGATGACCCGCCCCTCTCCCGCTCTTGCACGCCTGCTCGCCGCGCCGCTGTTCGGGCTGCTGCTCGGCCCGCTCGCCCCGGCGCAGGCCGCCGACATCACCTTGCTCAACGTTTCGTACGATCCGACGCGCGAGCTGTACCAGGACTTCAACGCGGCCTTCACCAAGCACTGGCAGGCGAAGACCGGCGACCGGCTCACGGTGCGCCAGTCGCACGGCGGCTCCGGCAAGCAGGCCCGATCGGTGATCGACGGGCTCGAGGCCGACGTCGTCTCGCTGGCGCTGGCTTACGACGTCGATGCGCTGAACCAGCGCGGCAGGCTGATCCCGGCCGACTGGCAGAAGCGCCTTCCCGACAACGCGTCGCCGTATACGTCGACGATCGTCTTCCTGGTGCGCAACGGAAATCCGAAGAACATCCGCGACTGGAACGACCTGCTGCGTGCCGGCGTCGACGTGATCACGCCGAATCCGAAAACCTCGGGCGGTGCGCGCTGGAACTACCTGGCCGCCTGGGGCTACGCGCTGCGCCAGCCCGGCGGCAGCGAGCAGGCTGCCGAGGAATTCGTCGGCAGCCTGTACCAGAACGTCAAGGTGCTCGACTCCGGCGCGCGCGGCTCGCTGACGACCTTCACCGAACGCGGCATCGGCGACGTGCTGATCTCGTGGGAGAACGAAGCCTACCTTGCCACGCGCGAACTCGGGCCCGACAAGTTCGAGATCGTCACGCCTTCGGTCTCGATCCTGGCCGAGCCACCGGTCACGGTCGTCGACAAGGTCGTCGACAAGCGCAAGACGCGCGAGGTAGCGACCGCCTACCTCGAATACCTGTATACGCCCGAAGGCCAGGACATCGCCGGCAAGCACTTCTATCGGCCGCGCGACCCGCAGGTCGCGGCGAAGTACCAGTCGCAGTTCTCGAAGGTCGAGCTGTTCACGATCGACGAGGTGTTCGGCGGCTGGCAGAAGGCGCAGTCGACGCATTTCGCCGACGGCGGCGTGTTCGACCGGATCTTCGCGGCACGTCGCTGAAGCGACGCCCGACCAGATCCGACCTCGATCTCCGTTTCGCTCCATGTCGCAGTCGTCCTCGCTCAGCCTTTCTTCCGCGCCGTTCGCGCTGCCACGCCGGCGCAGCGTGCTGCCCGGCTTCAGGCTTTCGCTCGGCTTCACGCTGTTCTGGCTGGCTCTGGTCGTGCTGATCCCGCTGTCGGCAGTTGCGCTCGAGCCCCTCGAGCTCGGCTGGACCGGGTTCTGGAGCGCGGTCACGTCGCCGCGCGTACTGGCTTCGTACCGGCTGAGTTTCGGCGTGGCATTGATCGCGGCCGCGATCAATGCGGTGTTCGGCCTCGTCTTCGCCTGGGTGCTCGTGCGCTACGACTTCCCGGGCAAGCGCCTGCTCGATGCGCTGGTCGACCTGCCGTTCGCGCTGCCGACCGCGGTGGCCGGCATCGCGCTCGCGGCGATCTACGCCCAAAACGGCTGGATCGGCAGCCTGCTCGCTCCGCTGGGGATCAAGGTCGCGTTCACGCCGCTCGGCGTGCTGGTCGCGGCCGTGTTCATCGGCCTGCCTTTCGTCGTGCGCACCGTGCAACCGGTGCTCGAAGACCTGGATCGCGAACTCGAAGAAGCTGCGGCAAGCCTCGGCGCCTCGCGCCGGCAGACCTTCGTTCGCGTGATCTGGCCGGTGCTCGCACCGGCCGTGCTGACCGGCGTGGCGCTCGCCTTCGCACGCGCGGTCGGCGAGTACGGCTCGATGATCTTCATCGCCGGCAATGTCCCGATGGTCTCCGAGATCGCGCCGCTGATGATCATCACTAAGCTCGAACAGTACGACTACGCCGGCGCCACGGCGATTGCGCTGGTCATGCTGGTGGCATCGTTCGCGATCCTGCTGGCGATCAACTCGCTGCAGGCGTGGACCGCGCGGCGCACCGGGAGACCGGCATGAGCGCGATTCCCGCCACGGTGTCCGCTTCGTCGGCGCCGGTCGGGCCGTCGCGGTTGCCCGCGTCATCGGCTCGCCACGCACGGATGGCCGGGTCGGACGACGAGCCGGCCTGGGTGCGCCGGCTGTTGATCGGCATCGCGATCGGCTTCTTTGCGCTGTTCCTGCTGCTGCCGCTGGCCACGGTATTCCACGAGGCGCTGCACAAGGGCTTCGAACTGTATTGGGCGGCGATCTCCGAACCGGACGCGCGTGCATCGATATGGCTGACGCTGATCGCCGCGGCGATCGCCGTGCCCCTGAACCTCGTGTTCGGCGTGGCTGCGGCCTGGGCAATCGCGCGATTCGAGTTCCGGGGCAAGAAGTACCTGGTGACCCTGATCGACCTGCCCTTCTCGGTCTCGCCGGTGATCGCAGGGCTGATCTACGTGCTCGTCTTCGGTGCGCAGGGCTGGTTCGGCGGCTGGCTGCAGGCGCACGACCTGAAGATCGTCTTCGCGGTGCCCGGCATCGTGCTGGCGACGATCTTCGTGACCTTTCCTTTCGTCGCCCGCGAGCTGATTCCGCTGATGCAGGCCCAGGGCCGCGACGAAGAAGAGGCCGCGATCGTGCTCGGTGCCTCGGGATGGCAGATGTTCCGCAAGGTCACGCTGCCCAATATCAAATGGGGGCTGCTCTACGGCGTGATCCTGTGCAACGCCCGTGCGATGGGCGAGTTCGGCGCCGTGTCGGTCGTCTCCGGCCACATCCGCGGGCTGACCAACACGATGCCGCTGCATGTGGAGATCCTCTACAACGAGTACCAGTTCCAGGCGGCATTCGCCGTCGCATCGCTGCTCGCGCTGCTGGCGCTGGTCACGCTCGCGCTGAAGTCCGCGATCGAATGGAAGGCATCGCATACCGCGAACGAAACGAAGGACACCCGATGAGCATCCGCGTCGAGAACCTGAACAAACGCTTCGGCAACTTCGCCGCGGTCGACGATGTCACGCTCGATTTCGCAAGTGGCGAGCTCGTCGCTTTGCTGGGCCCGTCGGGCTGCGGCAAGACGACGCTGCTGCGGATCGTCGCGGGGCTCGAAACGGCCGACTCCGGCCGCGTCTGGCTCGACGGCGAGGACGCGTCCGGGCGGCACGTGCGCGAGCGCCAGGTCGGCTTCGTCTTCCAGCACTATGCCCTGTTCCGCCACATGAGCGTGTTCGAGAACGTCGCTTTCGGCTTGCGGGTCAAGCCGCGCCGGCAGCGTCCGCCCGAACGCGAGATCGCACGGCGCGTGCACGAACTGCTCGAGCTCGTCCAGCTCGACTGGCTGGCCGAGCGCTTCCCGTCGCAACTGTCGGGGGGCCAGCGGCAACGCATCGCACTGGCGCGCGCGCTGGCCGTCGAGCCGCGCGTGCTGCTGCTCGACGAACCCTTCGGCGCGCTCGACGCCAAGGTGCGTCGCGAGCTTCGCCGATGGCTGAGACGCCTGCACGACGAGCTGCACGTGACCAGCGTCTTCGTCACGCACGACCAGGAAGAGGCGATGGAGGTCGCCGACCGCGTCGTGCTGATGAACCACGGCCGCGTCGAGCAGACCGGAACACCCGACGAGGTCTACCAGCATCCCGCGAATCCCTTCGTCTTCGGCTTCCTCGGATCGGCCAACCGCTTCGGTCGAGGCGGCGCACACGGTCCGCAGATCCTGTCTCGACCGCACGAGACCGAGATCCTGCCCGTCGTGCCGGCCTCGGTCGCGATTGCAGCGACCCGCCAGCATGCGCCCATTTGCGAAAGCGCGACCAAAGACGCAACCGAACACGCGACCGACCTCGCGACCGAAGATACGACCGACCTCGCGCCCAAAGACGCGCCCGAAGACACGACCATCGACGCCGAGATCCTGCGAATCCTGCGCAGCGGCCCCGTAGCCCGCGTCGAACTTCAGTCGCTGGTCGACGCCGTCGACGAGCCGCAGTTCTTCGAAGTCGAACTGAGCCATGACCGGCTCGCCGCACTGTCGTTGAACAAGGGCCAGCAGGTCCGGCTGCGCCCGAAGCGCGCGTTCCGGGTCGACGAATCGAATTCAGTCGAGCCGAAGGTCCCCACGACCGAAGACGCGCCGCACGGGCGGCCCGGAACCGACGAGACACCCGAGACGCCCGCGAGACAAGCTGCGCTCGCCTGAGGGGCTGCGGGCAGCATACGGTCCGCGGCGCATCGACGAGCGAAAACCGGCGAAGCGTCGGTGCCGGGGCTTGCACCCGAATCGCGCCTACGCCGCCCGGAGCGGCAGGCGGGGGCTCGGAGACGGCGCCGTCTGCGGCGTCGAGCAGCGCAGCCTTGGGCTGGAGCGCGCGCAGCGCGCGACCCACTTCATTCTCGCGGCGCCCTGTTCGAGCGAAGCGCCGGAACGGCGCGAAGCGAGTTGCGCCGCGCCAGCCCAAGGCGAGCAGCGCAGGGAAGTCGGCTCGTAGAGCCGACCGCCGCGGTTGGCGCCGTCTTCGAGCCCCCGCCTGCCGCTCCCCGCTGGACAGGGGGGTCGGCTGGAAGCGAGCGTGGACTCAGCGCTCGAGCCGAGGATACGCCTGGCTGTGCCCCCAGCGGAGCGCTCGCTCAGGCGTTGAAGTCCCGGCCGCTGCTGACCTCGCGCACGTACCCGGCGCGGATCACGAAGTCTCCGAAACGCTCGTCCTCGCTGCGCTCGCTCGCATAGCGCGTGAAGATCGCGTCGAGCTCGGCGAGGATTCGCTCCTCGCCGACGTTCTCCAGGAACATCCGGTTCATCCGCTGTCCGTGCGCACCGCCGCCCAGGTACATGTTGTACTTGCCGGGCGCGCGGCCAGTGAAGCCGAGCTCCGCGACGTAGGGTCTCGCGCAGCCGTTCGGGCAGCCGGTCATCCGCGTGACGATCGCCTGGTCCGCGAGCCCGTGCCGCTGCGCCAGCGCTTCGATCTTGCCGACCAGCTCGGGCAGGTAGCGCTCGCTCTCGGCCATCGCGAGCCCGCAGGTGGGAAAGCCGACGCAGGCCATCGAGTTCAGTCGCAGCGCACTCGCGCGGTTCGAGTTCTGCATTCCGTACTGCTCGAGCAGATCGGCGATCGCCGCCTTCGCGTGCTCGGGCACCTGCGCGATGACCAGGTTCTGGTTCGGCGTGACGCGAAACTCGCCCTGGTGTACTTTCGCCAGCGCCTGAAGCCCGCTCATCAGGCGCCGCGCGCCGCGATCGTCGATGCGCCCGTTCTCGACGAACAGCGTGTAGTGCCAGGCGCCGTCCGAGCCCTGCGTCCAGCCGTAGTCGTCGGCGTTCGTCTCGAACACGAATTCGCGCGCAGGCTCCAGCGCGAAGCCGAGCCGCGCTTCGAGCTCGCGGCGAAACCAGTCGACGCCCTTGTCGTCGATCGTGTACTTGAAGCGCGCGCGGCTGCGATCGACGCGATTGCCGTAGTCGCGCTGGATCGCGATGATTGCCAGTGCGACCTCGGACAGCCGCTCCTTCGGAAAATAGCCGACGACGTCGCCGAGCCGCGGATAGGTATGCGGCGTGCGGTCCGTGCGCCCCATGCCGCCGCCGACCGTCAGGTTGAAACCGGCCAGCGCTTCGCCGTCGGCGATCGCGATGAAGCCGGCGTCCTGCGTGTAGACGTCGATGTCGTTGAGCGGCGGGATCGCGAAACCGAACTTGAACTTGCGCGGCAGGTAGGTCGGCCCGTAGACCGGCTCTTCGGGTTCGGACGACACCTTCTTCTCGCCGTCGAGCCAGATCTCGTGATACGCGCGCTGCCTCGGAATCACCTGGTCCGACGTGCGCCGTGCGAGCTCGTAGACCTCGCGGTGAAGCGCCGACAGGTGCGGGTTCACCGACGACATCACGCCGCGCGCGTCGTCGCCGCAAGCGGCGATCGTATCGAGCAGCACGTCGTTGAGTCCCTGGATCGTCGGCTTCAGCCCGCCCTTCAGCACGCCGTGGAACTGGAAGGTCTGCCGCGTCGTCAGCCGCAGCGTGCCGTTGCCGTAGGCGTTCGCCAGTTCGGCGAGCTTCGACCACTGCGCCGGCGTGCAGACGCCACCGGCCAGGCGCACGCGAATCATGAACTGGTACGCCGGCTCCAGCTTCTGCCGGCGTCGTTCGTCGCGCAGGTCGCGGTCGTCCTGCTGGTAGATGCCGTGGAACTTCATCAGCTTGGTATCGGTCTCGGTGACCGCACCGGTCACCGGATCGACCAGGCTCTCGATGATCGTGCCGCGCAGATAGTCGCTGGCCGCCTTCAGGCGCTCGTCGGGGTGCAGCTTCTCCAGCGGCTGTGAAATGTCGCTGCTGCGATCGACGTCGAGAGTGCTCGCCGCGGGAACTTCTGTGTGCATGACGCTTCTGGGACGTCGCGCGCCCCGGTCGGTGTGTGTACGGGCGGCGCCGATCGGCCGGCGCCGGACGCTTCGGTCGAAGTCGTGATTCAGTAGACGTCGCGCTGGTAACGGCCCTCGGCCTGCCGCTCGCGCAGCCAGGCTTCGGCGGCCTCGTCGTCGCAGCCCAGGCCGCCGGCCACCACCGACTTCAGTGCCGTGTGCACGTCGCGCGCCATCTGCGCGGCATCGCCGCAGACGTAGACGTGCGCGCCCTCGTCGAGCCATGCGAACAGCTCGTCGGCCCGCTCGCGCAGACGATCCTGGACGTAGACCTTCGATGCCTGGTCGCGCGAAAAAGCGAGATCGATGCGCGTCAGCGCGCCGGCCCGGTGCCAGCCCTGCCATTCGAGCTGGTAAAGGAAATCGGTGCGGAAGTTGCGCTCGCCGAAGAACAACCAGCTTCGGCCTTCGATGCCGAGTGCCTCCCGGTGCTGCATGAAA
>JAAZBL010000371.1 GCA_012513825.1 Limnobacter sp.
AAGGAGCCTGTGTTACCTTGACTCGACATGCGGCCCGGCGCCCGTCCGGGTCGCGGCACGGAGATCCGATTGAGCTTGAGCATTGGCGACAAGGTGCCCGAATTCACGGCGGCATCGACCAGCGGGGCGTTCTCGCTGGCGTCCGCGAAGGGCCGCATCCTCGTCCTGTATTTCTACCCGAAGGACAACACCCCCGGCTGCACGACCGAGAGCATCGACTTTCGCGACCGCCATCAGCGGTTCGCCGAAGCCGGCGCGATCGTCGTCGGCGTCTCGCGCGACAGCCTCGCCTCGCACGAACGCTTCCGCACCGGCAAGGAGCTGCCCTTCGAATTGATTTCCGACCCCGATGAAAAGCTCTGCGAGCTGTTCGGCGTCATGAAGCTCAAGAACATGTACGGGCGCCAGGTGCGCGGCATCGAGCGCTCGACCTTCGTCATCGACCGCGACGGCAAGCTCGCGCGCGAGTGGCGCGGCGTGAAAGTGGCCGGACACGCCGACGAGGTGCTCGAGTTCGTGCAATCGCTTTGATCCTTTCCTCTCCCGTCTACCGCAAGCCGCCATGCCCCTGCCGAAACCGCCCGATCGCCCGGCGACGCTGATCGATATCGCAACTGCGGCGCAGGCTCGCGCGAAGCGGCCGAAGGCCCGGTCCGCCGCGGCCGCCGAACCGGTGCCGGCGCGCGCGCCGGCCGGCACGAGGCAGGTCGGCTCGGCGAAGGAAGGCGTCGCGGAAGTCGAAACGCTGGCAGGCGCCGCCGAAGCCCGCGTGGCCGCGTCGGAAGCGGTGGCGGCAACCGCGCAGGCCGCCCGGCAGGGGCCGGCGCTGCGCGCACCGGCAGCGCCGTCCTCGACACCCGCCGCCACGCGCCCGGACCGGCCGGGCAAACCGGCCGCCGCGCCGACGCGCAAGTCGCGCCGCGACGACGACGATGTGCCCAAGCTGTTCGTGCTCGACACCAACGTGCTGATGCACGACCCGAGCAGCCTGTTCCGCTTCGCCGAGCACGATGTCTTCCTGCCGATGATGACGCTCGAAGAGCTCGATCATCACAAGAAGGGGATGTCCGAGGTTTCGCGCAACGTGCGCCAGGTCAGCCGCTCGCTCGACGCGCTGATCGAGACCGTCAACGGCAACATCGACGAAGGGATCCCGCTGTCGGCGCTCGGCAACCGCGACGCCACCGGCCGGCTGTTCTTCCAGACGCAGTCGGTCGCATCGATCCTGCCGGCCAACCTGCCGATGGGCAAGGCGGACAACCAGATCCTCGGTGTCGTGCGCGAGATGCAGGACCGGCACCCCGAGTGCCAGGTCGTGCTGGTGTCCAAGGACATCAACATGCGCATCAAGGCCCGCACGATGGGCCTGCCCGCCGAAGACTATTTCAACGACCAGGTCCTCGAAGACACCGACCTGCTGTACGGCGGCACGCTGCAGTTGCCGGCCGACTTCTGGGATCGCCACGGCAAGGGCGTCGAGTCCTGGCAACAGGGCGGCCACACGTTCTACCGAGTGACCGGACCGCTGGTCTCGTCGCTGCTGCTGAACCAGTTCGTCTGGTCGGAAGGCGAAATGCCGCTGGTCGCGCAGGTTCGCGAGATCGCCGGCCGGACCGCGGTGCTGCAGACGCTGCGCGACTACGGGCACCTGAAGAACGCGGTCTGGGGGATCACCGCGCGCAACCGCGAACAGAACTTCGCGCTGAACCTGCTGATGAACCCGGAGATCGACTTCGTTTCGCTGCTCGGCCAGGCCGGCACCGGCAAGACGCTGCTCGCGTTGGCGGCCGGCCTCGTGCAGGTGCTCGAAACGAAGCGCTACACCGAGATCATCATGACCCGAGCCACGGTGCCGGTCGGCGAGGACATCGGCTACCTGCCCGGCACCGAAGAAGAGAAGATGCAGCCGTGGATGGGCGCGCTCGAGGACAACCTCGAGGTCCTCAACCAGCCCGATCCGTCGGCTGGCGAATGGGGCCGCGCAACGACCAACGAACTGATCCGCACGCGCGTCAAGGTCAAGGCGCTGTCGTTCATGCGCGGCCGCACCTTCATCAACAAGTTCCTGATCATCGACGAGGCGCAGAACCTGACGCC
>JAAZBL010000372.1 GCA_012513825.1 Limnobacter sp.
CTGCCTCCGGTGGACTCGGCGAACGGCAGCATCTGGCTGAGCACGCCTTCCGGGTAGCCGTCGATCAGGTCGTCGGGCAGCAGCACCGCGAAATGCTCGTCGGGACCGATCATCGGCGCCGCGCAGAGCACGGCGTGGCCCAGGCCGAGCGGCGCCGGCTGGCGAACGAACAGGACCTTGACGTGGGACGGAATGATGTCGCGCACCGCGGCCAGCGCTTCGTGCTTGCCCTTGGCCTCGAGCTCGGCCTCGAGCTCGGGGTTGCGGTCGAAGTAGTCCTCGACCGCACGCTTGGAGCGTCCGGTCACGAAGATCAGCGTGTCGCAACCCGCCTCGATCGCTTCGTCGACGGCGTACTGGATGATCGGCCGATCGACGATCGGCAACATCTCCTTGGGTATCGATTTGGTGGCTGGCAGGAAGCGGGTACCCAGTCCGGCGACGGGGAAAACGGCTTTCTTCAGTTGCATCTTGTTCTCGAGTCGGGCGTTCGGGAAACGATGGTAACGATTCGCAGCGCAAGCTGCCGGTAATCACTTCGCACAGCGCGACTTCAGTGTTCGGACTCCCGTCCACAACGAGCATCGGGCGATGCCGGCATTGCCATCGACGCCCCGGAAACTCTACCGGATCACAAGGGTCCGGTGCACGCCCCCGGCACGCTGAACAAGCGATCGCCTCCCAGCGACAACCAGTTGGAACCAGAACGCGCGAGACTGCCATCCTCGGTCGCGCCGATCCCGCCGAACACGTCGCCGATCGTTGCGCTCCCGCCCGAGGCCGGGCGAAATGCTGCCGGTTCGTCGACGCCGCCGGCGACCGGAGCCGAAACGGGCGTCGGCGGAGCGCCAGGTGCAGGCAGGCTCGGTGCACCGCCGGCGGGCACGCCCGCAGCCGGTCCGCTCGTCGATCGCGACGGCGTCTCGGCAAGCTGTATCGCCGGACTCTGCATCCGCATCGTGGCGACCGCCGTTACCGGCCAGCGGGGTGTATGGCGTCCGGTGAGGTCGGGGGCCTCGAACACCGAGCAGCCGCCCCGCTCGGGCGCCAGGCATCCGCCTGCGAGCCGCCCCACGCGCGCGGCGATCCGCCCGATCAGGGGCACCGTCATCGGCACGCCGTAGACGACCTCGATCTTCAGCAGGTTTGCATCGAGCAGCGTCTGGCCGGATGCGCGGCCGACGGGAAGCCCGAGATGCGTGCCGCCCGCGCCCCCGGCCGGATGGCGTTGTTCGGCATGCATCAGACTGTCGTTGGGAATCACGAGGCTGCCTGGGAGCGGACGTCCGTAGTCGTCGAGCGCCGGCTCTCCCCAGTCGGCGAAACTCTCGCGCGTTGGCGACAGGCGACGCAGAACGACCCAGCCTGCCGCCCTCGCCCGCTGCAATCTTTGCCCTGCGGCGAGCACGGCGGCCTGGCGATCGGAACCGGCCGCTCGGATCTCCGGCAGCGAACTCCAGTAGGGCAACAGGCCGCGCGCGAGTCCGGCGACGATCGCGTCGGTGCGCGCCTGGCCGACGCTGCCCGCACGCGCCGCCTCGATCACCGCGTGCTCGATCGCCTGTCGAGCGTGGAATACCAGCGCCCATTGCAGTGCGCCGAGGGCGAGCAGCAGCACGACCGGCAGCGCGATGGCGAACTCGACCGCGCTCGCACCGCCCTGCCGTCGTGCCTGGCTCATCGAGCGCCGCCTCCCTGACGGATCTCGACCTCGACAGGCCTGTCGAGCGGCAGAGGCTTCGGTGTGCGCGGTCCGGGCGCAGGAGCGGGGGCGGCCATGGGCGCGGACCGGGCCGCGTCGGCTGCTGCTGCGGTGCTGCTCGACGGCACGGCGGCGACTGGCCGAGCGTCCCGGTCGGACCGGTGCGCTGCCGCGACCGACGCATAGGCATGGCCGAGTCGATCGGTCAGCTGCCTGAACGATGCATCGCTGATGCCCGCCTTCGGCAGCGGGCCACCGGTTCCGATGGCCTCGTTGCGGATCTTCTCGAGTCGGCGAAGCGCATGCCGCGCAAGCTCGAGGTTGAGCAACGCGATGTTGTAGACCGCCTTCTCTCGAATCGCGTGATCGGCCTGCGGTCGCGCCGCCTTGCGATAGGCGGACAGCGCATCGAACCAGTTGCGCTTGCGGTGCATCAGGTTGCCGATCCGCAGCCAGGCATGCGCGTGTCCGGGGTCGGCTGCGACGATCGCCGAGAACGCGCGCTGCGCCTCGTCGTATCGGGCCTCTCGATACAAGCCCTCGGCCTCGGAGAGACGGACCGACACCTCGACCGGATCCGGCGATGCCGGTGTCGATTTCGATTCCGCGTCCGGTGCCCGGCTCGTTCCGGCCTCCAACGGCGCCGCTGCCGAAAGCGATTCGCTCTCCTCCGATGCGGGCTCGGAGGGGTCTCGCATTCCGTTGCCGGGCAAAACGGACGGCGCCTGCTCGCCGGCAATTTCGTCGAGAAAGTCGTAGCCGAGATTCATGTTCGCGGCGGCATCGGCCTTCGCGTTTGCGGAGATCATCGACGCGGCAGCGACCGCGGCGATGGCCGCCGCGCGCGCCGGCCGCGACGCACCACGTCGAGTCGTGAACGCCTCCGAGGCGGGTTTGTGGCTCGACGCGCTCCCTCGCTTACCGCTCGAAGCGATCGCCGGCTCGCGGGTGACCGCGGCGGCCGGGTCGCTCACGGCGGCAGAGCTCGTCGTCGCGGCCGCGTCGCTGGCTACATCGACTGCATTGCCCGGAACTTCGGCTGTTTCGGTGGACGCCGAGGCGCTGGTATGGGGGTTCATTGCGCTGTCCTCCTGGTCGGTTGAAAAAGCACTGCCCACGTGAATCGGAACGAGCCGCGAGCCGGGCGCGATGCGCAGACGCGCCACTTCGCCAGCGGCCATCTCGACGGTGGCGCGAGCGCCGTAGCACGCGGCGGCTCGGAAAGGGATCAATCGAGGCCGAACCGCGATGACCTGCCCGCGTCGATCGACGAACACGAGGTCGATCGGATGGCGCATGCCGAAGCTGTGGACTGCGCTGCAGGGCTCGATCCACAGGCCGGCACCGGGCGCCGGCGGCGGTCGACCGACCAGCCCGCGCAAGCGGTCCAGGAAGCTCGTGGCGTGCGTCAGCAGAACGACTTCCCTGCGACGAGCGAGACGAACATCCAACGTGACGCCAGTCGTCATGCGATCGACGGGTCCGCTACTCGATCCTGCGCTGCAGTCGCAGTCGCCGTTGCCGAGCTCTCGGCGGGAGTGCTCGACCGCATATGCCTGCACGACAGGCCTGCGCCTCACAGCACCCCCTCTGCCATCAGCCTGCTGATCACCGGAAACAGCAGCACCGCGAAGGTTCCCGGGAAGATGAACAGCGCGAGCGGCAGAAGCATCTTGACCGGAGCTTCCATCGCCAGCTTTTCGGCGCGCAGGAAGCGTTCGGTACGCCGCTGCTCGGCCTGTGCGCGCAGGATCGGGCCAAGGCTGGCGCCCTGTTTGTGTGCGGTCGCGAGCGCAGCGACCAGGTTCGAGACCGCCGGGAGCTGGACGCGGGCCGCCATCGCCTTGAGCGCTTCGTCGCGGGTGCGGCCGGCGCGAAGGTCGCGCAGCATCTGTTCGAGCTCTTCGCGCATCGGGCCGGCGGGCCCACGATCGACGGCCTGGGCAAGCGCTGCGGCGAGGCTGAGGCCGGCCTCGACCGACATCGTGATCAAGTCGAGGTAGAACGGAAGTTGACGAAGGATCGAGCGCTGCCGGGATGCGGCGCGGTCGCGAACGCGAGCCACCGGCAGCATCGCCGCAACCATGGCCCCAAGCAGTGCCGCAGTCGCACTCGCCCTCGGCATGCCGAGCGCGGCTGCACCCCAACCGAAGGCGGCCGCCCCGGCGATCGCTGCCACCCAGCACAGCGCGCGATAGCGAACAGGATCGAGCCTCGTGGCCAGCCCCGCCTGACGCAGCCTGGTCTCGAGCAGTACCCGTCGACGCGGTCCGATCGTCGCCGCGGCCGGCCCTTCGAACGGCGTCAGCAGCAGCCACACGAACCGCCAGATCGGCGGCAGGTGCGACGGCGACGGTCTTGCCGATCGCGGTCGGCGCGCTGCCGGGCGCAGCGTGGCAATGCCGAGCAGGGACGCGGCGGCGAAGGCCGCAGCCATCGACAGCCACAGCCGCAACTCGCCGCCCGATGAATCGATCCATGTGGCCCAGGCTTGCATCGCTCCGTTCCCGTTGACGACAGGCTCAGATCTCGATCGCAACGAGGCGTCGGATCATCAGGTAGCCGGCGATCTGCGCGAATCCGACGGCCAGGCAGACGACCCAGCCGCGCCAGTCGGCAACCAGCGGGTGCATCGCTTCCGGATCGAACACCCAGAGCAGCACCGCCAACGCCGACGGCAACAGGCCCATGACGGCCGCCTGCAAGCGGCCTTGCGCGGTCAGGGCGAGCACCTTGCCTTCGATCGCGAGCTTGCGTCGCGTGGCATCGGCCAGCGACTCGAGCGCGTCGGCGACATTGCCGCCGGCCTCGGTGCCGATGCGCAGCGCCGATGCGAACAACGCCGTTTCTTCGAGCCGCAGCCGACGCTGCAGGCTGACCAGGCTCTCGGCCAGCGTGGCGCCCATCCGCTGTTCTCGCAGCATCAGCTCCAGTTCGTTGCGCGCGGGCGCCGGCAACTCGGCTGCAGCGCCGGCGAGCGCCTGCGACAGTCCATTGCCTGCGCGCAACGAACCGGAGAGCAGCATCAATACGTCGGGAAACTGCTGGCGAAAGGCTTCGACCTGGCGCAGCCGCAACCGCGCCAACATCAGCCGGGGCACGGTTCCGGCGATCAATGCGGCGGCAAGCGAAGCAGCCGGACTGCCGGTGACCAGCCAGGCCGCCAGCGACAGCACGACAGCCGCAACCAGCATCAGCCGATGCAGCGAAGCCGGGTCGATGAACAGGAACGCACTGCGCAACGACCGATCGATCGTCCGCTCGAAGCGTTCGCGATGCCGCAGTGCCAGTTGCCGGACGAGCCCGAGCAGCGCGACGAAGGCCGCGGTTGCCGCGACGAAGACGGCCGTCAGCACCACGACCGGAGCGCCGGCCAGATCAGTCCACGTCATGGCCGTGTTCCTCGAAGACCGACAGGTCGGGTGACGCTCCCTGCTCGCGCAGCGCGTCCATGCACTGCGGCACGTTGCCGCAGCCCGAGAAGCGGCCACCGGCGGGACCCCGCACGAAGCGAAACAGTGGCTGCATCAGGACGCGGCCGCTTTCCAGGCCGGTGAACTCGGCGATTTCCACGACCCGTCGGCGCCCGTCGGGCAGCCGCGCCTGGTGCACGACGAGATCGACGGCCGATGCCACGTGCTCGCGCACGGCCGACACCGGAATCTCGATGCCGGCCATCAGCACCATCGTCTCCAGCCGTGCCAGCACGTCGCGTGCGCTGTTCGCGTGTACGGTCGTCAGCGAACCGTCGTGACCGGTGTTCATTGCCTGCAGCATGTCGAGGGCTTCGCCGCCGCGACATTCGCCGACGACGATCCGATCGGGACGCATGCGCAGCGCATTGCGGACGAGCTCGCGGATCGTGACCTGTCCGCGTCCTTCGACGTTCGACGGCCGCGACTCGAGCGCGACCAGGTGCGGATGCGCGAGCCGCAGTTCGGCCGCATCCTCGATCGTGATCACCCGCTCGCCGCGCGGTATCAGGTTCGACAAGACGTTGAGCAGCGTCGTCTTGCCCGAACCGGTTCCGCCGGAGACGACGATGTTGCGCCGATGCACGACGCACAGGCGGAGGAACTCCAGCATCGGCGGCGACAGCGTGCCGTTGTCGACGAGGTCCTGCGGCGACAGCAGGCGGCGGTTGAAGCGGCGAATCGTGATCGCCGGGCCGCGAAGCGCAAGCGGCGGAATCACCGCGTTCACGCGCGACCCGTCGGCGAGGCGCGCATCGACCATCGGCGAGCTCTCGTCGATGCGCCGGCCTACCGGCGCGACGATGCGATCGATTGCCGCGCGCACCGCGTCGTCATCGGAAAAGCGCAGCGCCGAAAGTTCGAGCAGGCCGGCACGTTCGACGTAGATCTCGTGCGCACCGTTGACCATGATCTCGCCGATCGTGTCGTCGGCCAGCAGCGCTTCGAGCGGACCGAGACCCAGGGCCTCGTCGAGCGTGTCCTCGATCAACCGGTCCCGATCGATCGTATCGGGCAGAGCCGGTTCGGCCTCGACGAGCTCCGCGAGCAGGACGCGGGCTTCGCTGCGCAACTGAGCGCTGCTCAGCTGGCGCACGTCCTTGCGGTGCAGATCGATCGCCTGCAGCAGCCGCCGATGGAACAGCCTGCGCCATTCGAGCTCGATGGCCGCCAGCGTCTCCTCCGCCGCGCTCTCGGTCGACGCATTCGGTGCCGGTTCGTCGGAGCCGGCCACGTCGGGTCGGGGAACTGCCAACGCCGGCGCGGCGGCGCTTGCGCCATCCGACATACGCTGTCCACCGTGCCGCGGCTGGATCGTCAACCGATGGCCGGCGATGACGATCTCGTCGCGCTCGTCGAGCGGACCGAACTCGGCGACCCGTTCGCCGTTGACCCAGGTCCCCGCCAGCGTGCCGGCATCGACGATCCGGAAGCCCGGCTCCAGCCGTTGCAACTCGGCATGCTGACGGGCGACGCGCCATCCGCCGAGCACGACATCGGCGTCGCGCGACCGGCCGATACGGCACGGAAAGCGCCCGATTCGCAGCACGCGCGCCGGCAGCCCCTCGGTCTCGATGAGCAAGCTCAGCATCAGTCGGCCATCCGGACGATTTCGCGTGCGCGCTCGAGCCTTTCGGCGCTGCGCTCGATTTCGGCGCGCGCCTGCACCGGGTCGGCGCCGACGAAGCGCGGCGTGATGAAGACGACCAGGTCGCTGCGGCGGTCGCGGAAGTTGCGCGAGCGAAACAGGTTGCCGAGGATCGGCAGCTCGCCCAGCGCCGGCACGCGATCGATCGAACGCGAAGTCTCCTCGGTGAGCAGGCCGGCAATGACCAGCGTTTCGTGTTCGCGCAGGTTCACCTCGGTTTCGGCGCGCCGCTTGATCAGGCCGGGGACGTCCTGGATCTGGACCTCGAAATCGATCGCAGAGATCTCGGTGGCGATCCGCGCCGAGATCACGCCCGATTCGCTGGCCACCGGGCTGACGTCGAACTTGACGCCGTATTCGCGATACTGCACCGAGGTGCCGGCGAGGCCGCTCGTGTGCGCGATCGGCAGTTCGCCGCCGGCGACGAAGCGCGCCGAACCGCCGCTGCGGCAGGCGAGCCGCGGCTCGGCGAGGACGACCGCGTCGCCGTTCTGGACCATCAGATTGATCATCGACGTGATCGAACTCGCCCAGCCGACCGCGGTGGCGAACGGCGCGATGCGATCGCGCACTTCGAGTCCCGCCTGTGCGGCTGCGCCACCGGAGCGGAACGCGCTGCTGCGATGCAGGTCGCCGATGATGCCGAAGCTCGGGCCCTGCGCAGTGGCGGCCCAGCGCACCCCGATGTTCTGCATCGCGTCGCGGCGGATCTCGACCATCCGCACGTCCATTTCGATCATCCGCTCGCGCCCGACGCGGCTGACCAGGTTGACGATCTGCGGATAGCGACCGGCCACTTCGGCGATGCGGGCGGCCTGCTCCTCGGATACACCGTCGCCGTCGATGACGACCTTGTCGCCGACGATCCTCGGCTGGACGCCGATCGAGCCGAGCATCGCGCCGACCTCTTCGAGCAGCCGACTGGCATCGCCGGGGACGACGGTGATCGACACCTGGCGCTCGCGGCCGTCCTTCGTCCACAGGTAGAGCATGCTCTGGCCGGGCGCTTCGGGGATCACGAGGAGCTGGCCGCGATCGAGCGCGCTGGCCTGCACCACCTTGCCGTTGCCGATCGCAATCCGGCGCAGCGGCCCGGTCTGCAGCACGCGCACTTCGCCGACGTAAAGATTCATCGACTCGCGCGATGCGCGGGTGTCGTCCGCGAGGCCGATGCTCGCCTGGCTCGTGCCGACGCGTCCGTCGCCAGGCTGGCCAGTGTTCGCGAAACCAGGACCGGCCGCAACGATGCAGGCACCGCCAGCGAGTACACCGGCGAATCGGCTGCACAGCCTTGTTGCGCGTTTCATCGCGCACCCCCTGCCGGTACGCCGGAGAGGACGGTCGGCAGCGCAGGCGCCGAGCCGCTCGGCAGCGCAGGCGCCGAGCCGCTCGGCGGCACGGCCGCTTGCAACGGCCCACCGCGCCCGCCGACGATGATCTCCGGCCCGGCACTGGCGCGCACCGGCGCCACTGCCCGACGCAGGCCGAGCATCGTGCCGACGTCGAGCGCGGTCGCCCGCACCGGCGTCCGGTCGTCGGGGTGGCGCAGCGTTGCGGTGAGCCGGCCGCTGCGTTGCGCGACGATCAGGCGCTGCGCCTGCTCCGGCGACACCTCGACGGTGATGGAGGTGAACGGTCGACCCACGCCCGATGGTTCGCCGCTGGCGACGACCTGGCTGCCGGTGGCCAGGACCGGCAGGTCCTGCATCAGCGGCGCCGTCACCTCGTCGGCTGGCGGAGTGCCCGGAACCGTCGGCGGACGCACCGTGAACATCAGGTCGATGCGGTCGCCGGGTTGCAGCATCCCCGATACCGAGTTGACCTCGTCGACCTGGATCGTCATGGCGCGAATGCCCTGCCGGATCCGTGTCGAGAAGCTGCCGTCGCGCCCTTGCTCGAGCACCGCCGGCATCAGCGGTTCGCCGCTGCGCATCGGCTGGCCGAGGCGCGCACCGGCGATGTGCTCGAAGCTTTCCGGCCGGATTGCGCCGCCGGGGGCGAACTCGGCCGGCACCTGCCGCACCGCCATCGTCTCTGCATCGACCGCCGCGCCGGACGGCAGGTCGCGCTTGGCAACGACGATCTCGACCATCGGGCGCCGGGGGTTCAAGCGCTCGTTTTCGATCGCAAGACGTTCGGCGATATAGCCGCGCGCGCCCGTCACCGCGAGCACGCCGAATGCAGCGGCTGCGAGCAGCGTCAACAAGGTGCGATGGCCGGCAAGGCGGCGCAGCGCCCGTGACGCAACGGAGTAGAAGGCAGTCATCGCCGGCTCCGGTCTCAGGGCCGCGATGCTTCGTAGGAGAAGCGCTCGTAGTAGTCGCCGAAGGCTTCGAACAGGCGCTGAAGCGCACTGTCCGGCCCCGAGGCAAGCGCGACGACGACCAGCATCGCCACGACCAGGTATTCGGTGATCGACTGCCCCCGTTGCCGTCTTCCCAGCTTCATCGTGTCGTCTCCATCAGGTGGATGACGAGGGCCGTACCCACGCCCTCGGAGTGCAGGCTCAGCGCGAGCTCGGCGCCGGCGCTGCGGAAGAACTGCGTGCGATCGGAACCGCCGCTGCCCTGCCCGCCTGCGCGCCGCTGCTGCAGGCCGAGCACGTCGGCGCGAGCAACGAGCAGTCGTTCGGCCGTATCGACGGCTCCGGGCATCCAGGCCACCAGCGTTCGGCCGCTGCCATGCGGCTGATGGCTTTCCGTATCGGACAGCAGCACGGCCGTCTCGGGCAGCAGGCGATGGGCAAGGCTGTTGCGACTCCTGTGCGCCGCAGGCCCGCTCGCGAAGGTCCAGCGCACCAGGTAACCGTCGCTTCCGCCCCGGTCGCCGGCGCGAAGCTGCAAGACTTCGATGCCCTGCGAGTCGACGCGAGAAACGCTCTGCCAGTTGCCGTCCGCATCCCGCCTGACCCGATCGCCGGCGA
>JAAZBL010000373.1 GCA_012513825.1 Limnobacter sp.
AGGGCCGGAAGCCGGGCACCAGGGCCTCGAAGGCGAGGCCGCCGCGAGGCACCCGTTAGCCCCCATCGCGGCCATGGCTCGCCGTCCCCAGGTCTTCAATCGGCTTGCGCTCGGCCCCGTCGTCGGGCACACCGACGAGACTTCGACGAGGATCTGGATCCGCGTCTTCGACGACCCGCGCAACTACAAGCTGCGTGTCTACGGAGTCGGGCTCTTCGATTTCGAGAGCACCGAGGGAGTGCAGCTCGAGTTTCGCACTGCCATCGCCGTGGCCGCAGGGCTGCTGCCCGACAGACGCCATCGCTACAGCATCGTGCGCCTCGGTCGCGTCGTGCCCGGGACACGCGCATCGTTCCGGACGATGCCGGCGCGCGGGTCGATGGCGAACCTGCTGTTCTGTGCGATCTCGTGCAGCAAGCATGTCCAGGACGGTGTCTGGAACGAGTTCGCCGCGTTCGTGAAGGAAGCGAAGCCGCATTTCATCCTGATGATGGGTGACCAGGTCTACGTCGACGAGGACACGCCGAACGTCTTCAACGAGCACTTCAAGTCGCGGCCGGACGCGCGGCGGGCTGCGCTCGTAGAAAAGTACGAGCTGACCTGGAGCCGGAAGGTCGTTCGCGAGGTGCTCGCAAATTTCCCCTGCTACATGGTCTGGGACGACCACGACATCCGCGACGGTTGGGGTTCGGTGGCGTCGGACAGCCCCGCGCTGCTGGCGCGCTACCCACGCGGCAGGGAGATCTACGCGAGGCACAACGCCTTCTTCGAGGATTGTCGCGATGTCTACTGGCACTTCCAGGCGTGCCACAACCCGGTGTTCGTCCCCGGCGAGTTGCCGCCGAACGTCGTCACCGGCCCGCCGCTGCCGGGCGAGCGGCGCGCGATGCCGTTCGCGTTCCGGTGCGCACGCCTGGTCGTCGTCGTGCTCGACACGCGCGGTGCCCGCGACGTCTTCCGCCCGGCGCCCGAGCTGCCGATCCTCGGCGCCGAGCAGTGGGCGTTCGTGGAAGACGTCTTCGCGAAGCTCGACCCCGAAGTCGAGGCGCTCGCGATCGTCACGCCGACGCCGATCGCCTCGATGGACCCTGACGGCCAGGTGCAGCGGCTGCTCGGCGACCGGACCGACGACGTCGAGAAGTTCAAGCGGGGCAATGCCGACGGCGTGCTCGAATTGAAGTCGGGCAGCAACAGCGAGATCCCGATCACGATCGCCAACGTGCACTTGTCGCGGATTACCGGAGTGCCGCTGAACCTGGGCACGTTCATGCTGTCGAAGCTCGACGAGGCGCGCGACCAGTGGTCGCACAAGTTCTCGCGCGGCGAGCAGATGGCGCTGTTGCGGCAGGCGGGTGCCGCGCGGCTCGCCAATGCGGCGCCGGGGACAGGGCGGGCGCTGATCTTCCTTTCGGGCGACATCCACGTCGGGTGCATCTTCGACATCACGTCGCTGAAGCCGCCGTTCAAGGCGGTATCGCTGACCTCGTCGGGGATCAGCGCCCTCGAAGACACGGCCGTCGTGATCGGCACCTTCCTCGACGAGAAGGTGCCGCTGGGCGGCGGGTTCACGTCGACGCTGCGCGACGTGGTGCGCGATTTCAACTTCGGCGTCGTGCAGGTGCTGCCGACCGGCGCCGGCGCGCAGGTCGCGCCGGCGCTCGCGCACGAGGGCAACGCCTGGGCGGCCGGAGCGAACCTGAAGGACCTGCTGTAGCGAACCCACGCGTTCGCGAGTCACGGCCGTGCTTCGAACACCAGGTTGAACGGCGTTTCGGCCGCTCGACGGAAGCTGCCGAACCCGGCCGATCCGACCACTTCGCGAAGCCGCGCCTCGCCGGCCTGGGCTCCCAGGCACAGTCCCACCTCCTGCGAACGCGAGCACGGCGTGCACAGCAGCGTCGAGGCCGCGTAGTAGATCCGCCCGACCGGATTCAGGTTGTCGCTCAGCGCATCGTTGGCGAACGGCTCGACGATCAGCCAGTGCCCGGTCTGCTTCAACGAGCGCAGCACGTGTTCGGCGGCGCCGGCGGGATCGCCCATGTCGTGCAGGCAATCGAACATCGCGACCAGGTCGTAGCCCTCGCCGGGAAAGTCCTTGGCCTTCGCGACCTCGAACTGCACGCGATCGGCGACGCCGGCGGCCTCCGCCGCCTGGCGGGCGGCGAGGATCGAAGCTCCGTGGTAGTCGAAACCCCGGACCTGCGATCTCGGGTAGGCCTGTGCCAGCAGGATCGCCGATGCGCCATGGCCGCAGCCGACGTCGGCGACGAGCGCGCCGGCTTCGAGCTTTTCTTCGACGCCGTCGAGCGCCGGAATCCAGTTGTCGACCAGATTCGCGATGTAGCCCGGACGGAAGAACTTCTCGCAGCCCCGGAAGACGCCTTCGTCGTGCTCGTGCCAGCCCATGCCTGCGCCGGTACGAAATGCCTCGGTGATCCGTGGCACCGCCTTCAGCGCCGCGGTGACCAGTTCGAAGGCGCCGGGAACGTAGACGGGGCTGTCCTCGACGGTCAGTGCGAGCGCCTGTTCGTCGCTCAGGCCGAACGTGCCGGCGGCGTGGTCGTACGTGACGTAACCGCCGGCGGCCTGCGAGCTGAGCCACTCGCGCACGTAGCGTTCGTCGGTGCCGGTGCGGGCCGCCAGCTCGGTCGACGTCATCGACGTTGCGGCCAGCGCCTTGTACAAGCCGAGCCGCTCGCCGATGACGACCATGCCGGCGTGGTAGGCGGCGCCGAGGTCGCCGACGAAGCGCTCCATGAACGACTGCAGTTTTTCGGCGTCCGGGGCCCGGCGTGTCTCGATTGCGTTCCCGATCATGATCGCCTCCTTGTGCTGCGATTCGGTTCGAACACATCGTCAGTATCGAAACGCGATCGTCGACCGACAATGACCGGGATTCCGGAGTTCTTGCTCATCCGCACGGGTCGCAGGAGGGGAACGATGGACGCGCTTTCCGAAGCCTTGAAAGCGGTGCACATGACCGGCGCCATCTTCTTCAACGCCGAGTTCACGAAGCCCTGGGGATTCGAAGCCGCCGGTCAGCGGGCCGCGCCGGTGCTCGCCCCGGGAACCGAACGCCTGATGCCTTATCACCTGGTCATCGAAGGCGAAGCGCAGTTGTGCATCGACGGCACGACCCGCGTCGGCCTCGGCGCCGGCGACGTCATCGTCGTTCCGCACGGCGACACGCATATCCTGTGCAACGGCTCGCCATCGGGCCTGATCGACACTGCTTCGCTGCTCGCCAAGTTCCTTGCCGGCGACGTGAGCGTGACGCGGCTCGGCGGCGGCGGTGCCGCGACCCGCTTCGTCTGTGGCTACTTCGGATGCGAACGGCAGGCCGAGCGCCTGTTTCTCGCGGGCCTGCCGTCGATGTTCCGGATGAACCTGCGCGGCGACGCGGCCGGCGAGTGGCTGGAGACCTCGATCCGCCACCTGGTCACCGAGGCAGGGTCCGCCAGACCGGGGCGGATGGCCTTGCTGTCGAAGATGGCCGAAGCGCTATTCATCGAGACGCTTCGTCGCTACATGGAGCAGCTTCCGGCCGGGCAGACGGGCTGGCTGGCAGCAGCCCGGGATCCCGTGGTCGGAGCGGTGCTGGCGCTGCTGCATCGCGAGCCTTGCCATCCCTGGACCACGTCGGAGCTGGCCTCGCGCGCCGGCGCTTCGCGCTCCGTGATCGCCGAGCGCTTCGCGCGATTCCTCGGGGAGCCGCCGCATGCCTACCTGATCCGCTGGCGGCTGCAACTGGCGGCACGGCTGCTGGAGACGACGCGAAAGACCGTCGGCCGGATCGCCGGGGAAGTGGGCTACGAGTCCGAGGCGGCCTTCAACCGGGCCTTCAAGCGCGAGTTCGGCGCGCCGCCCGCGCAGTATCGCAGGGACTTCGGTGCGAGATGAAACCGGCCCGACACCCCCTGCTTCGGGCAGCAAGCTTGCTATGCCTCGACCATGGCTTCCCGAACGTCACGCGTACCTGCTGCCTCCGAGCCGAATGCTTCGCTTTGGCAGCTCATCCGCCAATCCTTCCAGGGTTGGCTCGACGACTA
>JAAZBL010000374.1 GCA_012513825.1 Limnobacter sp.
ACGAAATGCTGCCTCACGACATCTTCGATGTCGTCATGCCAGGCATGGCGAAGGAAGTCGGCCTTCGTAGCCTGATAGATGATCACGTCTGCCCGAACCTCGACCGTCCATTGTCGAGATCAGGAAGCATCAGATCGATCGAGGACGGAGCAATACACACGTTTGGATCGGCTCGCTGGCTCGAATCAGAGCTGATCATGCTTCGAGCTGTTCCCACGTGCCTTCTCCACCGGGTACCGCCGCGCATTCGCGACCAGCTTGTCCCGCGCCGCTTCGACCGGATCGATTCCGGTCGCGGACGCGAACTGGACCAGATAGAGCAACACGTCCGCCACTTCTTCCCGTACCTCGGCGAGCTTCTGCGGCGGCAGGTCGTGGCTTTCGGCCTCGGTCAGCCACTGGAAATGTTCGAGCAGTTCGCCCGCCTCGACGATCAGTGCCGAAGCAAGATTCTTCGGCGAGTGGAACTGCTGCCAATCGCGCTCGCGAGCGAAGTGCTCGAGCTGTTCACTCAGTTCCCGCAGCGAGTCGGTCATGGCGGCTTCGATCGCCCTGGCAAGGTGCGGACGGATGGATTCCGATCATACCAACGCCGATCGGCCGTTCGCCGACAGGCGGCGCGCACGGTCGAGAACGCGTCGCGCGTTCCGGTAGGTCGGCACTTCGACCCAGAGCCCGTCGACCAGCGCCCGGTCTTCACCGCGTTGCCGCGCCGCTTCGAACGCATCGACGATGGCGCTCGCACGGCGAACCGCCTCCTCGCTCGGCGTCAACGCCGCATTCAGCGCTTGCGCGTGCTCCGGTCGCACCAGCGCCTTGCACCGGTAGCCCAGACGACTGGCGTAGCGCGCCTCGCCGATGGCCCCGTCGACGTCGCGAAACGTGTAGGGCGCATCGATCGGTTCGATTCCCGCGGCCCGGCATTCGACGACGAAACGGCGCCTCGCGTAGTCGAGTTCCACCGCATCGGGCTGCCGTTCGGCGCACAGGTCGGCGGCCAGGTCTTCGGCCCCGAGCAGCGCCGAACGGATGCGCGCACTGCCCGCCGCGATGGCGCGCACGTCGACGACGCCCAGCGCCGTCTCGCAAACCGGGAGGATCTCCGTCGTGCCGGGCGCGATGCCGACGACGCTTTCCCAATGCGCGAGCGCGGCGTGCAGCGCATGCATCTGCGCGGCGCTCGCCGCCATCGGGTAGGCGACGACATCGGGCTTCGCCGGCATCGCGGCGGCCAGGTCCAGCGGGCCATCGGCGTCGAGCGCATTGATCCGTACCGCGGTCACGCGTCCGGCTTCGCGCCATCGCTGCAGCAGGCCGGCGAGCCCGCGCCGCGCTTCGTCGCGGCGAGCCGCGGGCGTGAAGTCCTCGAGGTCGACGATCAGCGCGTCGGCGCCGCTGCCTTGCATCGCGTCGTGCGCCTGCGCGTCGGCGCCGGGGCCGAAGAGCCAGGTTCGTCTCAGGTCGGGGGCCACAGAGGTCATCGTCTCCTTCGCTTCTCTCGACGAGTTCTTGTCCGAATCACGTGCTGGTATGACCGAATCGCACCGACCTCGGCCCGTGCGGCTTCGCGATAGGATACGACGCAGACAGGATCTACCTGCAGGCTTCGGATTCGCTGCAGCCAGCCTCGGAATCTTCGATCCACTTTCCGCCATCTTCCTCGGCAGTGCCCTTCCAGGCCGTCGTACGGCGCACGAATTCATCGCAAAGGCATTGGTGTCAGAAGACGACTCCCGCCGCAACGCTCGCTCGGGACGCGGTTCCGGTCGGCGCCTGCTCGACCGTGCGGCGACCGTCCCCGGACGAGTGCGCGGCTCGCTGACGCAGTTGGGTCGACGACGGCGATCGACAAAGGCGCCAACTGGCGGACCGTCGGACATGGCCCCACCCCCGGTGCCGGTGTTCTGGCTGCTCGGAAAGACCGGCGCCGGCAAGACCTCGTTGATCCGTGCGCTGACCGGTGCCACCGAAGCCGAGATCGGCAACGGCTACGTGCCGTGCACCCGCAATTCGGTCGTCTACGACTTCCCTCCCGACGATCCGGCGATGCGCTTCATGGACACGCGCGGCCTCGGCGAGGTCGGCTACGACCCCGCCGATGACCTTGCCGCCTGCGAGTCCGCCACGCATCTGCTGCTCGTGCTGGCTCGTCTCGACGATCCGGTGCAGGGCCCGGTAGCCGAAGCGCTGGCCCGGATCCGGCGAGGCCGACGAATGCCGGTGCTGGTGCTGCATACGGCGGCCGACTGCGGAAGCAGCGACGAGCGCGCCCGGGCCCGGGCTGCAACGCAGGCACACTTCGACGCCGCCTGGGGGCAGCCGCTGCCTTGGCTCGAACTCTCGCTGGCCACGCCCGAGACGGCCGACCTCGATGCCTTGACTGCCCAGTTGCAGGCGATGCTGCCTGGCGTAGTCATGCTCCTCGAACGCCAGAAGGCCGTCGATGCGGAAGACGCCGAGTTCCAGGCGAACCGCGGCTTCATCCTGCGCTATACGGCGGCAGCGGCCGCCGCAGGGGGCTTGCCGCTGGTTGGCGCGGCCTCCGTGCCCGCGCTTCAGGCAACGATGCTGGCGGCGCTGGCCGCGCGTTACCGGATCGACTGGACGCGCAGGAAACTCGCCGCCTTCCTTGGCGCATTGGGCACCGGCGTTCTCGGCGGGCAGGCCGTTGCGCTGCTCGGACGCGAACTGGCGCTGTTGATCCCGGGTATCGGCCAGACCGTCGGCCCGGTACTGTCGGCAAGCTGGGGACTGGCCTCGACCTACGCGCTCGGTCGTGCCGCCGCCTACTGGATGTACCGCACCCGCGAAGGCCTGCGAATCGACGAGGGAGAACTGCGCAGCCGCTACGAAGCTGCGTTCAAGCGAGGCCGCGATGCGTCTTCGTGACTTCGTGCGACACAATTTCCTGCGCGGACGCGGCCTGTGGTCGCTACTGCTGTTCGCGATGTCTGCGCTGCTGTTCATGGTGCCCGGCTCGCTGTGGCTGATCGAAAGAGGCCATGGCTGGGTCATCGGCCTGCTGATCGGCCTGCCGCTGACGGTCCGTGGCGTCGAACTGCTCTACCGCAGGCGCCTGCGGGCGGCAGCCGCCGCCGCGGCCGCGGCCGACCCCGACGACGCTCTGCCGCAGGTGCCCGCGAATCCGGAATGGGGCGAACGCGAACGCGCGGTCTACCAGGCCCTGTGCCGTGACATCCAGGCACGACTGCGTACACCGGTCGACTGGCCGGCATTGAAACCGATCGCCTGGGAGATCCTGGAGGCGTCCGCGCAACGCCTGTCGGACGGACGCCGGCATGCGCTCGATTTCTCGCTGCCCGAAGCACTGCTGCTGGCCGACCGGATCCTGATGCGCCTGCGCGAAACGCTGCGCACCGACGTGCCCTACTCGGACAGGATCAGCGTCCGCAAGCTGCTGTGGCTCTGGGGGCATCGGGACCGCTTGCAGGCAGGTGCACGGGTCGCCCATGCAGGCTGGCGCATCGGCCGACTCGCACGATCGCCGGTCACGGCCATCGCCCTCGAGGTCCAGAACCTGCTGCTGTCGGAGGCCGGCGAGACCTTGAAATCGCTCAGCGTGACGAGGCTCCAGGCCCTGGTGCTCGAAGAACTGGCCCGCGCCGCAATCGACCTCCACGCCGGCCACCTGCGCTTCAGCGACACCGAACTGTTGCGAATCCAGCTCGGGTCGGAGATCACCGACCGACGGATCCTCGCGCAGCCGGATCAGGCGCTACGGCTGCTGATCGTCGGCCAGATCAGCGCCGGCAAGTCGACGCTGGTCAACGCGCTGCATGGCGAATCGCGGACCGAGACCGACATGGCGCCGACCACGCCGTCACCGACCCGCCACGACCTCACGATCGACGGCACACCGTTCCGCATCATCGACACGAACGGCATCGATGGCAGCGCCGCCGTCGCAAGCGCCCTGCTCGCGCAGATGCTCGACAGCGACCTGATCGTCTGGGCGATCCGCGCCAATCGCCCGGCCCGGGCGCCCGACGTCGAACTGCTCGAACGGTTCGACGCCGAACTGGCTCGTCGCCCCGATCGCCGCCGCCCGCCGCTGATCGTCGCGGTGACCGGGATCGATCTGCTGCTCGAGGGCTGGCCGTTTCCCGAAAACCGGATACCCGCCGCGGAACTGGAGCAGGTCGCGGCCGTTCTCGCTGCGATTCGCCAGGACATGGGGGGAGAGTCCGCGATTCCGCTGCGTGCCGCGCCTCCGACCTGGAACGTCGACCTGCTGGTCGCATCGATCTCCGATGCCACTGCCGAGGCCCTGATGACCCAGCGCAACCGACGCCGGCTCGAAGGTCACGAACACCAGAGCGGCTGGCGAAGCCAGTTGCGCCGCGGCGCCAGCGGCACGGCCAGTCTCGCGCGGCTGGTCGGCGAGCAGCTTCGAGCCGGACGGCGGAGCGCCGGACCTTGAATCGCCACCGCGAAATACGCCTTTGAGAAGGCGCAGATCGAACGGTCCTCGTTGAGGCCCTCAAGCAACCGCTCGGCCGAAAAGAACTCGGCTTGCAGCGTGCCGTCGCGTTCTCGTTCGAAGCCATGGCTCCGGGCGAGCTTGCACGAACGCATCGAAGCCCGTCACTTCCCGATGCAGAACCGGCTGAAGATCACTCCGAGCAAATCATCGGCCGTGAATTCACCGGTGATTTCGTTGAGCCGCTCCTGCGCTAGGCGCAATTCTTCGGCGAACAACTCGAGCTGCCGATTCCCGAGCCGTGCGTGCCCTTCGGCTTCCGCCAGATGGGCGGCAGCCGCGCGCAACGCGACCAGATGCCGCTCTCTCGCGATGAACGTCGATTCGCCGGCGCCTTGCCAGCCGGCCAGTTCGAGCAGCTGCCGGCGAAGCAGCTCGATTCCGTCGCCGGTCCTGGCCGACAGCCAGACGCGCGCAGGTTCGTCGTCGTCGGCAGGGAGCAGATGGGGATCGTCGCCGCTCAGGTCTATCTTGTTGAACACGCGCAGGATCGGGACGTCGCGATGCAGCCGGCGCTCGAGTTCCGCTTCGATCGCGCGCGCCGATTCACTCGGCGAAGATCGGCGAGCCGTCGGATCGTGGCCTTCCGCTCTACCCTCCGCCTCTCTCGCGTCGAGCAGATGCAGGATCACGTCGCCCTTCTCCGCCTCGCCCCAGGTGCGTTCGATTCCGATCCGCTCGACCTCGTCCTGCGTCTCGCGCAGGCCTGCGGTGTCGATGACGTTGATCGGAACGCCGTCGATCTGGATCGCCTGGGCGACGCGGTCGCGTGTGGTGCCGGCGATCGGAGTGACGATCGCGATTTCGGTGCCGGCCAACGCGTTGAGCAGCGAACTCTTGCCCACGTTCGGTTCGCCGACCAGCACGACGTTCAGCCCTTCGCGCAGCAGCGCGCCCTGCCGTGCCTGCGCCAGCACCGCCTCGAGCTGGTCGCGCACGCGTTGCAAGCGGCCGTGCGCATCGGCCGCTTCGAGGAAATCGACTTCCTCTTCCGGAAAATCGAGCGTCGCTTCGACCAGCATCCGCAGCTCGATCAAGGTGTCGACGAGCTCGTGGATCCGCGCGGAGAATTCGCCCGCCAGCGACCGGGTCGCCGATCGCGCCGCCTGTTCGGTGCTCGCATCGATCAGGTCGGCGACCGCCTCGGCCTGCGCGAGGTCGAGCTTGTCGTTCAGGTAGGCGCGCTGCGTGAACTCGCCGGGCTGTGCGAGCCGCAGGCCGATCGGTCCGCCCGCCTCGAGCACGCGGCGCAGCAGCAGCTGCATGACGACCGGCCCGCCGTGCCCCTGCAGTTCGAGCACGTCTTCTCCGGTGTACGAATGCGGGGCCGGAAAATGGATCGCAATGCCGTGGTCGATCGCGCTTCCGTCGGCCGAGAGAAACGGACCGTAGTGCGCACGCCGCGGTTCCAGCCTGCGCCCGCACAAGGCGTCGATGACGCTGCCGAGGTCCCTTCCGGAAACCCGCACGACCCCGATCCCGCCGCGCCCGGGCGCCGTGGCAATCGCCGCGATCGGTGCCTCGTCGATCATCGTTCTGCGGTTCTCTCAAGCATCGAACACGGCGCCTTGTGACAGAGGCTTCACCAATGCAACGCGGCGCCCGAAGGCGCCGCAGCAAAAGGAGTGGAGCAGGGAAAGGAGCGGATACAAGCCAGGACGAGCACCCTCCCTTCTCCCTTCCCCCTTCTCTTCCTCAAGCCTTGGCTTTCCTGGCCGCCGCCTCGCTCTCGATCTTCCGCGTGATCACCCACTGCTGGACGATCGAATAGACGTTGTTGACCAGCCAGTACAGCACGAGGCCCGCCGGGAAGAAGAAGAACATGACCGAGAAGACCAGCGGCATGATCATCATCATCTTCGCCTGCACCGGGTCGGGCGGCGTCGGGTTCAGCTTGACCTGGATGAACATCGTCGCGGCCATGATCAGCGGCAGGATGAAGTACGGATCGGGCGCCGACAGGTCGGTGATCCAGCCGATCCACGGGGCGTCGCGCATCTCGACCGAGGCCAGCAGCACCCAGTACAGCGCGATGAAGACCGGGATCTGCACGACGATCGGCAGGCAGCCGCCGAGCGGATTGATCTTCTCGGTCTTGTACAGCTCCATCATCGCCTGGTTCATCTTCACGCGGTCGTTGCCGTAGCGCTCGCGGATCTGCGTGAGCCGCGGCGTGACCGCCTTCATCCGCGCCATCGACCGGTAGCTGGCCGCCTGCAGCGGGAAGAAGATCGTCTTGATGATGATCGTGAGCAGCACGATCGCCCAGCCCCAGTTGCCGACCAGACCGTGCAGCTTTTCGAGCAGCCAGTAGATCGGCTGCGCGACCGCGGTCAGCCAGCCGTAGTCGACGGTCAGGTCGAGACCCGGCGCGATCTCCTCGAGCATCCGCTGGTCCTGCGGGCCGACCAGCAACCGCGACTCGACCGTGGCGCTCGCCCCGGGCGCGATCGTGCCGAGCGGCTGGCGCGCGCCGACCGAATAGAGGTTCTCGCCGACCTGGCGCGTGTAGTACTCGCGCTGCGCGCCCTGCTCGGGAATCCAGGCCGAGACGAAGTAATGCTGGATGATCCCGGCCCAGCCGTCGCTGGCGGCGTTGGAGTGCGAAGCCTTGCCCTTCGCGATGTCGTCGAAGTCGATCTTCTGGAACTTGTCGGCGTCGGTGAAGATGACCGGGCCGGTGAACGTGCTGTAGAACTTCGAGCCCCCGGGCGGCGAATTGCCGTCGCGGGTCAGCTGCATGTACAGCGTCGGCTGCACCGGAACGCCCGACTCGTTGACGAGCTCGTCCCTCACGTCGATCACGTAGGCGCCGCGTTTCAACGTGAAGGTGCGCGTCAGCTTCAGCCCGCCACTTTCGCCGGTCAGCGTCAGCGTCACCGCGTCGGCGCTGTCGCCGATCACGCGCGGCTGCGCGCCGTCGACCGGGGCGAGTGGCGTGCGATGCGTCGGGAACGAAGCGCCGTCGGCCGCGCCGATGAAGCCGCTCTGCGCCAGGTAGGTTGCGCCCGGCACATCCTGGAGCAGCACGAACGCCTGGTCTCCGTTGCCGTTCAGGTCGCGATGCTGCAGCAGTTCGGCGCGCCGAACCTGGCCCCCCATCGTGTCGATGTCCAGCGACAGCACGTCGTTGGCCAGCCGGATCGTCTGGGCGGTCGCGGTGGCCGGCGCGGCCGCCGGCACCTCGGCAGCGGGCACCGGCAAGGTCGACGCCGGCGGGATGCTGGCATCGGCGGCCGGGCCGGTTGCCGGCGCTCCGTCGGCACCGGCCGTCTGCGTGGCCGGCGCACCGCCGAACAGCGTGGGCTGACCGTTGTGGCGCTGCCAGGCGTCCCAGAGGAACAGCAAGGACATCGAGAAGACGATCCAGAGGATCATTCGCTGGGTCTGCATCTGCATGGTTCGACGTCTTGGTACGGTCGAGGGGACCTGTGATTTGTCTAGCGGGTGACGGAACGGTGCCCTGTCGTCGGGTCGACCGATTCCGAAGCGTGCGATGGGTCGTTGCCGGGCGCCTGGCCCTTGCTGCCGCACAGGCAACCGATGCCGTGCCAGCGCCGGCCGCCTGCGGCTCCCGGAGCGGCGCCGAAACCTGCGAGCCAACCGCCGGCATTATCGGGGACTTCGTCGATGCCCCCCGGATTCAGCGGATTGCAGCGCAGGAAGCGACGCAGTGCGAGCCAGCCGCCGGCGATCGCGCCATGGCGTTCGAGCGCCTGCAGCGCATAGTCGGAACAGCTCGGCAGGAACCGGCAACGCGGCGGAAACAGCGGGCTGATCGCGAGCCGATAGCCGCGTACCAGCCACATCAGCAAC
>JAAZBL010000375.1 GCA_012513825.1 Limnobacter sp.
ACGATCGCCAACGCGCTTTCGCACGACGTCTACTACAAGATGATCGACCCGAACGCGCCGACCGGGCGTCGCGTGCTGATGTCGAAGATGCTGCTGCTGGTCGTCGCGGTGCTCGCCGCGCTGGTCGCCGCCCAGAAACCGGCCGACATCCTGTTCCTGGTATCGGCAGCGTTCTCGTTCGCCGCCGCCGGATTCTTCCCGGCGCTGGTGATGGGCATCTTCTGGAGACGCACGACCGGCATCGCCGCCTCGCTCGGCATGCTGGCCGGCTTCGGCATCACGTTCTACTACATGGTCCTGAACCAGGTGTGGCTGCGCGAGGTGTTCCTCGGCATCCCGCGCTCCGCGCCGATCACCGATCTGTGGTGGGAGATCCAGCCGATCTCGGCCGGCCTGTTCGGCGTGCCGCTCGGCTTCATCGTCATCTTCCTGGTGTCGCTGGTCACGCCGGCGCCGGACCGCAAGACCCAGGAGCTCGTCGAAAGCGTGCGTTACCCGCAGCTGACGCCCGCCTGACGCGGTAGGGGAGGGTCGCGCGGCGCGCGAGCGCCGTCGCGGCCCCGCCGTCACTTTGGGCCGCTTTGATAGAATCGCCGGTTCCGGAGGGGTGGATGAGTGGTTGAAGTCGCACGCCTGGAAAGCGTGTAAGGGTTAACAGCCCTTCGGGGGTTCGAATCCCCCTCCCTCCGCCAATATGTCTTTGATGCACAAGTCCTTTTGGATCAAAGACCTTCAGCGTCCGCATCGTTCAGGCGATTCTTGAATCGCCAGCGTTCTTGCCGGCACCCGTCTGATGCGGCTTTCCGGCCCGCTATCCCTGACGCGCGCTACGTGGAGAGTCCACCCGTCAAGTGTTACGCGGCGATCCTGCGCTCTGATTGATCTCTCTCCCGGCGCGTCAAGTCCCGATCCCCAACAGTCGTTCACGAACATCTGTTTGAGCGGCGCTGCCTGCAGGCGGACTGTCTCAACGCAGGGGTGGTGCGTTGGCCGTGGCAGTTCTTCGGCAATCGAAGACGGGTCGCTCGTCGAGCATTCGAAAACGACGACTGCATCGCGGAGCGACCTCGGTGCGCCTACCCGGCACTCGGCCATGGCTATGGCGCAATCGTTCGGCCCGAACTAAAGTGGCGCTCTGGCCGATGATCGCTTGCAGTCAGGGAGTCACCCATGAGCACACCTACTGAACAGATCTCGTCTTGGTTGGCCGATTTCGGCACGGCAGTGTCGCGCGGCGATTTTGGTCGAGCCGCGTCGATGTTCGGCGACGAGTCCTATTGGCGCGATCTGGTGTCGTTCACCTGGAACCTGAAAACGGCCGAAGGCCCGCAGCAGATTCAGGCGATGCTCGAGGCGACGATGCCCAATTCCGCGCCGGTGAACTTCGCGATTCAGGGCGAGGGCAGCGACGCCAACGGCGTCACCGAAGCCTGGTTCACGTTCGAAACGGCCACCGGCCGAGGCCGCGGTCACCTGCGCCTGATAAGCGGCAAGGCATGGACACTGCTGACCACCTTGCAGGAGCTCAAGGGGTTCGAGGAGAAGAAGGGCGAGAGCCGTCCCAAGGGCGTCGAGCACGGCGCCTACAAGGATCGCAAGAGCTGGCTCGAGGCGCGACAGCACGAGGAGCGCACGCTCGGCTTCGCGGAGCAGCCCTATGTCGTCGTGATCGGCGGGGGTCAGGCCGGAATCATCCTCGGTGCACGCCTCAGGAAGCTCGGTGTTCCGACGATCATCGTCGAGAAGAATCCCAGGCCCGGCGACAGCTGGCGCAATCGCTACAAGAGCCTGTGCCTGCATGACCCCGTGTGGTACGACCACCTGCCGTACCTGCCGTTCCCCGACGACTGGCCGGTGTTCAGCCCCAAGGACAAGATCGGCGACTGGCTCGAGAGCTACACCAAGCTGATGGAGCTCAACTACTGGGCCGACACCGAGTGCAAGGCTGCGCGCTGGGACACCGCCCGGCAGGAATGGCAGGTCACCGTGCAGCACAAGGGCGAGAGCGTGACGCTCAGGCCCAAGCATCTGGTCTTTGCAACCGGCATGAGCGGAGTGCCCAACCTGCCTGACTATCCGGGCATGGCCGACTTCGAGGGCACGCAGGTGCACTCCAGCCAATACAAGAGCGGCGAAGACTGGCGAGGCAAGCGCGCGCTGGTCGTCGGTTCGAACAACTCGGCGCACGACATCTGCGCAGACCTGTGGGAGCACGGCGCCGAAGTCACGATGGTGCAGCGCTCGAGCACGCACGTCGCGCGCAGCGAAACGCTGATGGACCTCGCGCTCGGTGGCCTGTATTCGGAGTCCGCGGTCAAATCGGGCATCGACACGGCGACGGCGGATCTGATCTTTGCATCGCTCCCCTACAAAGCCTTGCCGCCCTTGCAAGTGCCGGTGTACCAGCAAATGAAGGAGCGCGACGCCGAGTTCTACGCGCGTCTCGAAAAGGCCGGCTTCAAGCTCGATTTCGGTGACGACGACTCGGGCCTCTTCATGAAGTACCTGCGCCGCGGCTCGGGCTACTACATCGACGTCGGCGCCAGCGAGCTGGTCGCAAACGGCAGCATCCAGCTGAAGAGCGGCGCCATCGAACGGGTCACCGAAAGCGGTCTCGCGATGCAGGACGGCAGCGAGCTGCACGCTGACCTCATCGTCTGGGCGACGGGATATGGCTCGATGAACGGCTGGGTCGCCCAGCTGATCGACAAGGCCACGGCCGACAGGTTGGGCAAGTGTTGGGGCCTCGGGTCAGGCACCACCAAAGACCCGGGCCCGTGGGAGGGCGAGCTGCGCAACATGTGGAAGCCGACGCAGGTTCCGAACCTGTGGATGCAGGGCGGCAACCTCCATCAGAACCGTCATTACTCGTTGTGCCTGGCGCTGCAGTTGAAGGCGCGCCTGGAGAATATTCCGACGCCGGTGTACGGCCTCGCGCCTGTGCACCACACGAGTTGAAGGCAACAGGAAACCGAGTTGTCCGATTGGGGCGTACGCACCCGCATCAACGTGAATCAGGACTACGA
>JAAZBL010000376.1 GCA_012513825.1 Limnobacter sp.
CAGGGGCTGCGCTTTGCGATCCGCGAGGGCGGCCGCACGGTGGGCGCCGGCGTCGTGGCGAAGGTGCTGGAGTAAGTTAGCCCCCCGGACCTCCTCCCCAAGAACCCCGCCGTGCAGCGCACGGCATCGCTCTTTGAGACCGAACACCATGCAGAACCAGAAAATCCGCATCCGCCTGAAGGCGTTCGACTACCGGCTGATCGACCAGTCGGCGGCAGAGATCGTCGATACGGCCAAGCGTACCGGCGCCGTCGTGCGCGGCCCGGTGCCGCTGCCCACGCGCTTCCAGCGCTTCGACGTGCTGCGCTCGCCGCACGTGAACAAGACTTCGCGCGACCAGTTCGAGATCCGCACGCACCAGCGTCTGATGGACATCGTCGATCCGACCGACAAGACGATCGACGCGCTGACGCGCCTCGACCTGCCGGCCGGCGTCGACGTCAAGATCTACGTCCAGCAGGCAGACGGCTGGCGCGGATGATCGTTCGCGAGTTATAATTTACGTTTTTCCGCCGTCGGCAGCGTTCGACGGCGCACGAAGCACGAAGGCCCGGAAACGGGCCCGATATTGAAGGTTCGCCGGCGGCTCGAGAGTCCGTCGGCGTGCCCGAGGTCCGGCAACGGACGAAGTCATCCGGCCAATCGCAGCCGGAATCGGAGCAAACAATGAGCCTTGGCCTTGTGGGACGCAAGGTCGGCATGACGCGCATCTTCACGGACGATGGCGATTCCATCCCCGTCACGGTGCTCGATCTGTCGAACAATCGCGTGACCCAGATCAAGACCGTCGAGACCGACGGTTACAGCGCCGTGCAGCTGGCTTACGGCGAACGCCGCGCCACGCGCGTCACCAAGCCCCAGGCGGGCCACTTCGCAAAGGCCGGCGTCGAAGCCGGCAGCCGCGTACGGGAATTTCGCGTCGAGGCCGGGGCGCTCGAGTCGCTCGCTCCGGGTGCGGTCGTCGCCGTCTCGATGTTCGAGCCCGGCCAGAAGGTCGACGTCCAGGGCACCTCGATCGGCAAGGGCTTCACCGGCACGATCAAGCGCTACAACTTCAACTCGGGCCGCGCCACGCACGGCAACTCGCGTTCGCACAACGTGCCGGGTTCGATCGGCATGGCGCAGGATCCGGGTCGCGTCTTTCCCGGCAAGAAGATGTCCGGCCACATGGGCGCGGTCACCTGCACCGTCCAGAATCTCGAGATCGCACGGGTCGACGCCGAGCGCGGCCTGCTGCTGGTCAAGGGCGCCGTGCCCGGTGCCCGCAATGGCGACGTCGTCGTCACGCCCGCCGTGCGCGCATCGGCGCCCGGCAAGCGTGCCGCGCTGAAGGGCTGAGGAGCGTAGTCAATGGAACTGAAACTGCTCGACGCCGCGGGCCAGGCGTCCGCCAGCGTCGACGCGCCCGACACGATCTTCGGCCGCGATTTCAACGAACCGCTGGTTCACCAGGTCGTCGTCGCCTTCCAGGCGAACGGCCGCAGTGCGAACCGTGCGCAGAAGGACCGTTCGGCGGTCCGCCACTCGACCAAGAAGCCGTTCCGCCAGAAGGGCACCGGCCGCGCGCGTGCCGGCATGGTCTCGAGCCCGTTGTGGCGTGGCGGCGGCAAGATCTTCCCGAACTCGCCCGACGAGAACTTCACGCAGAAGGTCAACCGCAAGATGTACCGGGCCGGCGTCTGCTCGATCCTGTCGCAGCTCGCGCGCGAGGATCGCGTGGCCGTCATCGAGGAGATCGAGCTCGAGGCGCCCAAGACCAAGCTGCTCAACGAGCGGCTGCGCGCGATGGGCCTCGGCACCAACGGCGACTCGGTGCTGCTCATTACCGACAACCTCGACGAAAATCTCTGGCTCGCGTCGCGCAACCTCGCGCACGTGCTGGTCGTCGAACCGAAACACGCCGACCCGGTGTCGCTGGTGCACTTCAGCAAGGTGCTGATCACGCGTCCGGCGCTGGCCAAGGTGCAGGAGATGCTGGGATGAATCAGGAGCGTTTGATGACCGTGCTCGTCGCGCCCATCGTCTCCGAGAAGGCCACGATGGTCGCCGAGAAGAACGGACAGGTGGCGTTTCGCGTGCTGCAGGACGCCAGCAAGGACGAGATCAAGGCCGCGGTCGAGCTGCTGTTCAAGGTCGACGTCGAATCGGTGCAGGTGCTGAACCAGTCGGGCAAGCAGAAGCGCTTCGGCCGCTTCACCGGCCGGCGGCGCAACGTGCGCAAGGCCTACGTCTGCCTGAAGCCGGGTCAGGAAATCAACTTTGCGGAGGCGATCTAAATGGCGGTCGTCAAGACGAAACCGACCTCGCCTGGACGTCGCTCCATGGTCAAGGTCACGACGCCCGAGCTGTGGAAGGGCCGCCCGGTCGCCACGCTGACCGAGGCCAAGAAGCGCGGCTCGGGCCGCAACAACCTGGGCCACATCACCACGCGGCATCGCGGCGGGGGCCACAAGGCGCACTACCGGATCGTCGACTTCCGTCGGAACAAGGACGGCATCCCGGCCAAGGTCGAGCGCCTCGAATACGACCCGAACCGCAGCGCGCACATCGCGCTGCTGCTGTACGCCGACGGCGAGCGCCGCTACATCCTGGCCCCGCGCGGCGTGCAGGCCGGTGTCGTCCTGATGAACGGTGCCGAAGCGCCGATCCGCCCGGGCAACACGCTGCCGATCCGCAACATCCCGGTGGGCTCGACGATCCACTGCATCGAGATGCTGCCGGGCAAGGGCGCGCAGATCGCGCGCTCGGCCGGCACCTCGGCGCGGCTGCTGGCCCGCGAGGGCAGCTACGCACAGGTCCGGCTGCGTTCGGGCGAGATCCGTCGCGTGCACATCGAGTGCCGTGCGACGATCGGCGAGGTCGGCAACGAATCGCACAGCCTGCGCACGATCGGCAAGGCCGGCGCGAACCGGTGGCGCGGCATCCGTCCGACGGTGCGCGGCATCGCGATGAACCCGGTCGACCACCCGCACGGCGGTCGTTCCAATGGCGGCGGCCATCCGGTCTCGCCGTGGGGCATCCAGACCAAGGGCTTCAAGACCCGGACCAACAAGCGCAGCGACACGATGATCGTGCAGCGCCGCGGCCGCAAGTAACAGGTGAGTGACGAGTAACTTATGGCACGTTCAGTAAAAAAGGGGCCGTTCGTCGACGCCCACCTGATGAAGAAAGTCGACGCGGCGATGCTGGCCAAGGACCGCAGGCCGATCAAGACCTGGTCGCGCCGCTCGACGATCGTCCCCGAGTTCATCGGCCTGACGATCGCCGTGCACAACGGCAGGCAGCACGTCCCGGTCTTCATCAACGAGAACATGGTCGGGCACAAGCTCGGCGAGTTCGCGCTGACCCGCACGTTCAAGGGCCACGCTGCCGACCGCAAGGCCGGCCGGCGCTAAGGAGCCAGACATGGAAACACAAGCAATCCTGCGCGGTGTCCGCCTGTCGGCCCAGAAGGGTCGGCTCGCGGCGGACCTCGTCCGGGGCAAGCCGGTCGAGCAGGCCCTGAACATCCTGGAGTTCTCGCCGAAGAAGGCGTCGAAGATCGTCAAGAAGGTGCTCGAATCGGCGATCGCCAATGCCGAGCACAACGACGGCGCCGACATCGACGAGCTCAAGGTCAAGACCATCCACGTCGAGAAGGCGACCTCGCTGCGCCGCTTCGCTGCCCGGGCCAAGGGCCGCGGTGCGCGGATCGAGAAGCAGACCTGCCACATCTTCGTGACGGTCGCCGACAAGTAAAGGACTCGGAAGGAACGATATGGGACAGAAGATTCATCCGACCGGGTTCCGACTCGCGGTCAGCCGCAACTGGGGCTCGCGCTGGTTCGCCAGCGGCCAGCAGTACGCGCAGCTGCTCAACGACGACATCCGGGTTCGCGAATACCTGCGGCGCAAGCTGCGCACCGCCTCGGTCGGCCGCGTGCTGATCGAACGGCCGGCGAAGAACGCACGCATCACGATCTATTCGGCCCGTCCGGGCGTCGTGATCGGCAAGAAGGGCGAAGACATCGAACTGCTGAAGGGCGACCTGCAGCGGCTGATGCGCGTGCCGGTGCACGTCAACATCGAAGAGATCCGCAAGCCGGAGACCGATGCGCAACTGATCGCCGATTCGATCACGCAGCAGCTCGAGAAGCGGATCATGTTCCGCCGCGCGATGAAGCGTGCGATGCAGAACGCGATGCGCCTCGGGGCCCAGGGCATCAAGATCATGAGCTCGGGCCGCCTGAACGGCGCCGAGATCGCGCGCGTCGAGTGGTACCGCGAAGGGCGCGTGCCGCTGCACACGCTGCGCGCCGACATCGAGTACGGCTTTTCCGAGGCGCTGACGACCTACGGGATCATCGGCGTCAAGGTCTGGGTCTACAAGGGCGACAACCTCGGTCGCAACGACGCACCGCAGGGCGCCGACAAGGACGCGCTGCCGGCCGAACGCGAAGACCGGCGCGGCCGTCGCGGACCGGGTGGCCGGCCCGGCGGGCCGGGTTCGCGCGGCCCGCGCCGCCATGCCGACGGCGAGGGCGGTGGCGGCGAGCAGGGCGACGGCGGCAAGCCGGGCGCGCGGCGCGTGCGGAAGGTGGCGGCCGGCGGTGCCCCGGCCTCGGGCGACAAGAAGGGCGCGTGAAGGTGCCCCTGGACAAGGAGTGAGCGATGCTTCAACCCGCTCGACGCAAATACCGAAAGGAACAGAAGGGCCGCAATACCGGGATCGCCACGCGTGGCGCCTCGGTGGCGTTCGGCCAGTTCGGCCTGAAGGCCACCGGGCGCGGCCGGCTGACCGCGCGCCAGATCGAGGCGGCGCGGCGTGCGATGACGCGCCACATCAAGCGCGGCGGCCGCGTATGGATCCGGATCTTCCCGGACAAGCCGATCTCGAAGAAGCCGGCCGAAGTCCGCATGGGCAACGGCAAGGGCAACATCGAGTACTACGTCGCCGAGATCCAGCCGGGCAAGGTGCTGTACGAGATGGACGGCGTCAACGAGGAGCTGGCCCGCGAGGCCTTCGCGCTCGCGGCCGCCAAGCTGCCGATCTCGACGGTCTTCGTATCCCGCATGGTCGGCGCCTGAGGCCGGTCGTCGAAGAGGCAGGAAGATGAAAGCCAGTGAACTGCGCGCCAAGGACGACGAGGCGCTGAAGAAGGAACTCGGTGATTTGCTGAAGGCGCACTTCTCGCTGCGCATGCAGATCGCTACCCAGCAACTGACCAACACGTCCCAGCTGCGCAAGACGCGGCGCGACATCGCGCGGGTCCGTACGGTCATGAACGAGAGGGCGGCGGCCAGATGAGCACGAGCCAAGCCACGACCGGGGTCGCCCCGGAGCAGCAGCCGGCGAAAGTCCAGCGCACGCTGGTCGGTCGCGTGGTCAGCAACAAGATGCAGAAGACCGTGACCGTGCTCGTCGAGCGCCGGGTCAAGCACCCGGTCTACGGCAAGTACATGGTTCGCAGCACGCGCTACCACGCGCATGCCGAGGAGCCGTACAACGTGGGCGATACCGTCGAGATCCGCGAGAGCCGTCCGCTGTCGCGCACGAAGGCGTGGGTCGTCGCCCGGCTGGTCCGGGCCACGACGGCCGTCTGAGCCGCCGGGCGCACGGCGCCCGCGGCGCTTTCCGAGGCCCACTTGTACGGCTTCGGAATTCATGCCATAATCTTCGGCTCCGGTCAGCGCGGCCCAGCGATGGGCCCACCGGGCGAAGTGCCTGAGCGACAGTTTTTTCGGTCGCGCCGCGGCACGAGCCTCCCGATGCGTCGCCTGGCCGGATCACCCAAACCACGGGACCAAGACTGACCGTCGACCGTCCGTATCGCGAAGGCGGCCCTGGCAAGCGGGGGTGCTGCGAAACGACGGCGCGGAGCAAGCTGGGACGGAAATCATGATTCAGATGCAATCGACGCTGAACGTCGCCGACAACACCGGCGCGCGTTCGGTGATGTGTATCAAGGTGCTCGGCGGCTCCAAGCGTCGCTATGCCGGCATCGGCGACATCATCAAGGTCTCGGTCAAGGAGGCGCAGCCGCGTGGCCGCGTCAAGAAGGGCGAGATCTACAACGCGGTCGTGGTGCGCACGGCCAAGGGCGTGCGTCGCCAGGACGGCTCGCTGGTCAAGTTCGACGGCAATGCGGCCGTCCTGCTGAACGCCAAGCTCGAGCCGATCGGCACGCGGATCTTCGGCCCGGTCACGCGCGAACTGCGCACCGAGCGATTCATGAAGATCGTCTCGCTGGCGCCGGAGGTGCTCTGATGAAGAAGATTCGCAAGGGCGACGAGGTCGTCGTCATCGCCGGGCGCGACAAGGGCAAGCGGGGCACCGTGTTGTCGCGCGTCAGCGATACCCACCTGATGGTCGAGGGCGTCAACGTGGTCAAGAAGCACGTGCGCCCGAATCCGATGAAAGGCGAAACCGGCGGCATCGTCGACAAGACGCTGCCCATCGACCAGTCCAATGTGATGCTGTTCAACCCGGCCACCGGCAAGGGCGATCGGGTCGGCATCAAGACGCTCGAGGACGGTACCCGGGTTCGCGTGTTCCGCTCGAACGGCGAGCGGGTCAACGCGGTCTGAGGCCGGCAAGGAAGAACAGATGGCTCGTCTGCAGCAGGTATACCGAGAGAAGGTCGTCCCCGACCTGGTCAAGCAGTTCGGCTACAAGTCGATCATGGAGGTGCCCCGCATCACCAAGATCACGCTGAACATGGGCGTCGGCGAGGCCGTCGCCGACAGGAAGGTGCTCGACAACGCGTCGGCCGATCTGACGAAGATCGCCGGACAGAAAGTCGTCGTCACGAAGGCGCGCAAGGCCATTGCCGGATTCAAGATCCGTGCCGGCTATCCGATCGGCTGCATGGTCACGCTGCGCGGCCGGCGCATGTACGAATTTCTCGACCGGCTGGTCACGATCGCGCTGCCGCGCGTTCGCGACTTCCGCGGGATCTCCGCCAAGGCCTTCGACGGTCGCGGCAACTACAACCTCGGGGTCAAGGAGCAGATCATCTTCCCCGAGGTCGAGTACGACAAGGTCGATGCGCTGCGCGGCCTGAACATCAGCATCACCACGACGGCGAAGAACGACGACGAGGCGCGTGCGCTTCTGTCCGCGTTCCGGTTCCCGTTCCGTAACTGAAGTGCCCGCGCACTCGAGGAAGCAACGAAAGTGGCCAAACTCGCTCTGATCAACCGGCAGCTGAAACGCGAGGCGATGGTGAAGAAATTCGCCCCCAAGCGCCAGGCACTCGAAGCGATCATCAACGATCAGTCCCTGTCCGAAGAAGAGCGCTACCAGGCGCGTCTGAAGCTGCAGGCCCTGCCCCGCAATTCCAGCCCGACCCGGCTTCGCAATCGCTGCGAGATCACCGGCCGTCCGCGCGGAACGTATCGGAAGTTCGGTCTCGCGCGCAACAAGCTGCGCGACATCGCGATGCGCGGTGAAGTGCCCGGGCTGACCAAGGCAAGCTGGTAAGCGGCCGGTCGGCAAAGAGCGAGCTGGAAAGAGGAACCCCATCATGAGCATGAGCGATCCGATCGCCGACATGTTCACGCGCATCCGCAACGCGCAGCGCGTCGACAAGCAATCGGTTTCGATGCCCACGTCCAAGCTGAAGGTGGCGATTGCCCGCCTGCTGAAGGACGAGGGCTACATCGAGGATTTCACGGTCAAGGGCGAGGGCGCGCTGCGCGAACTCGAGGTCCGGCTCAAGTACTACGCCGGCCGTCCCGTCATCGAGCGCCTCGACCGCGTCTCGCGTCCGGGCCTGCGCGTCTATCGCGGCCGCGATGCGCTGCCCGAGGTGATGAACGGACTCGGCGTGGCGATCGTCACCACGTCCAAGGGCGTGATGACCGACCGCCATGCGCGCGCCTCGGGAGTCGGTGGCGAAGTCATCGGCTTCGTGGCCTGACCGGAGGAGCCAGATGTCCCGAGTAGGCAAGAACCCGATCGCGGTGCCGGCCGGTGTCGACGTCGCCATCGGCGGCGACGAGATCAGCGTCAAGGGCCCGCAGGGGGCGCTGGTGCAGCGCCTGAATTCGCGGATCGCGGTCGAGCGCGAAGGTGCGGAGCTTCTGGTCAAGCCCGCCGACGAATCGCGCGAGGCCAATGCGATGAGCGGCACCTACCGCTCGCTGATCGCGAACATGGTCCATGGCGTTTCGCAGGGCTTCGAACGCCGGCTGCAGCTGGTCGGCACCGGTTTTCGCGTGCAGGCGCAGGGCACGAGCCTGAACCTGTCGCTCGGCTTCTCGCATCCGGTGGTGTACCGCTTGCCGGAGGGCGTGAAGGCCGAGACGCCGACGCAGACCGAAATCGTGATCAAGGGCGCCGACAAGCAGCGCGTCGGCCAGGTTGCTGCGGAAATCCGCGCGTTCCGCGAGCCCGAACCCTACAAGGGCAAGGGTGTGCGGTACGCGGACGAGCGCGTCGTGTTGAAGGAAGTCAAGAAGAAGTAAGCGTCGGCGCTGCTTCCGAGGATTCGATCGATGGACAAGAACCAAACCCGCTTGCGCCGCGCCCGTCAGACGCGGCTCAAGATCCGCGAACTGCGGGTCAACCGGCTTACCGTGCACCGCACGAACACGCACATCTACGCGAGCATCACCGATGCGGGCGGAGAACGGGTGCTGGTCAGTGCGTCGACGCTCGAGCAGGAGATCCGTTCGAAGCTGGCCGGCGAGGGCGGCAAGGGCGGGAACGTCGAGGCTGCCGCGCTGATCGGCAAGCGGATCGCCGAGAAGGCGCTGGCCGCCGGAATCGACAGCGTGGCGTTCGATCGCGCCGGCTATCGGTACCACGGGCGGGTCAAGGCGCTGGCCGAGGCCGCGCGCGAAGCCGGCCTGAAGTTCTGATACGGACGGACACAAGATGGCGAAGATTCAGGCAAAGGTTGGCGGCGAGGATCGCGACGACGGTCTGCGCGAAAAGATGATTGCGGTGAACCGCGTAACGAAGGTCGTCAAGGGCGGTCGCATTCTCGGTTTCGCGGCGTTGACGGTGGTCGGCGACGGCGATGGCCGGATCGGCATGGGCAAGGGCAAGTCCCGCGAAGTGCCGGTGGCCGTGCAGAAGGCGATGGACGAAGCGCGCCGCAAGATGGTCAAGATTTCGTTGCGCGGCGGCACCGTGCATCACCAGGTGATCGGCCGCCACGGCGCGTCGACGGTGATGCTCAAGCCGGCGCCCGAAGGCACCGGCGTGATCGCCGGCGGCCCGATGCGTGCCGTGTTCGACGTGATGGGCGTGCGCGACATCGTCGCCAAGAGCCACGGTTCGTCGAACCCGTACAACCTGGTGCGCGCGACGATCAACGCGCTGGTCAACATCAATACACCGGCCGAGATTGCCGCCAAGCGCGGCAAGAGCGTCGAGGAACTCCTCGGCTGAACGGCGTGGCGCCGGCCCTGATGGCGGTGCGGAGAGAACGATGAGCAAGAAAACGGTCAAGGTCACGCTGGTTCGCAGCCCGATCGGCACCCGCGGCACGCACAAGGCCACGGTCGCCGGGCTCGGGCTGAAGAAGCTGAACCAGACGCGCGAGCTGGAAGACACGCCGGCCGTGCGCGGCATGATCAACAAGGTGTCGTACCTGGTCCGCGTGCAGTGAGCGCGGCAAGGCACCGGAGAGTTTCCATGAAGCTGAACGAACTGAAGCCCGCCGAGGGCAGCAAGCACGCCGGCAAGCGCGTCGGGCGCGGCATCGGCTCGGGCCTGGGCAAGACCGCCGGCCGCGGCCACAAGGGCCAGAAGTCGCGCTCGGGCGGCTTCCACAAGGTCGGGTTCGAGGGCGGCCAGATGCCGCTGCAGCGCCGCCTGCCGAAGCGCGGCTTCCGTTCGCGCACGGCCGGCGACGTCGCCGAGGTGCGCCTGTCCGACCTGCAGCGCCTCGAGGCCGAAGAGATCGACCTGCTGGCGCTGAAGGCGGCCGGCATCGTCCCGCAGCCCGCGCGCGGCGCGAAGGTCTTCATGTCCGGCGAGCTGAGCCGCAAGGTCTCGCTCAAGGGCGTCGGCGCCACGAAGGGCGCGAAGGCAGCGATCGAGGCCGCCGGCGGTTCGGTCGCCTGAACACGGAACGCAAGTGGCCACTTCCCCCGCAGGCCTGATCAAGGGCGGCAAGTTCGGCGACCTGAAGCGCCGGCTGCTGTTCCTGCTGCTCGCGCTGGTCGTCTACCGGGTCGGCGCGCACGTGCCGGTGCCCGGCATCAACCCCGACGGACTGGCGGACCTGTTCCGCGGCCAGCAGGGCGGCATCCTCGGGATGTTCAACCTGTTCTCGGGCGGCGCGCTGTCGCGCTTCACGGTGTTCGCGCTGGGCATCATGCCGTACATCTCGGCGTCGATCATCATGCAGCTGATGACCGTCGTCGTGCCCTTCCTCGAAGCCAAGAAGAAGGAAGGCGAGGCCGGTCGACGCGAGATCACGAAGTACACGCGCTGGTTCACGGTCGGGCTGGCCACGTTCCAGGCGGTCGGCATCGCGATCGCGCTCGAATCGCAGCCCGGGCTCGTCATGGAGCCGGGCCTGGCGTTCCGCTTCATGACCGTCGTTTCGCTGGTCACCGGCACGATGTTCCTGATGTGGCTGGGCGAGCAGATCACCGAGCGCGGGCTGGGCAACGGCATCTCGATCATCATCTTCGCCGGAATCGTGGCCGGGCTGCCCGGGGCGATCGCGGGCATGGGCGAGCTGGTGCGCACCGGCGCGATGAGCGCGTTCGTGAGCCTGGTGATCCTGGTCCTCGTCGTCGTCGTGACGGCCGCCGTCGTGTTCGTCGAGCGCGGGCAGCGCAAGATCACCGTCAACTACGCGAAGCGCCAGGTCGGCAATCGCGTCTACGGCGGCCAGACCTCGCACCTGCCGCTGAAGCTGAACATGTCGGGCGTGATCCCGCCGATCTTCGCGTCGTCGATCATCCTGTTCCCGGCGACGATCGCACAGTGGTTCACGTCGGGCGAGGGCTCGGGCACCGTCGTGCGCTGGATCCGCGATCTGGCGGCCACGCTGTCGCCCGGCCAGCCGGTGTACATCCTGATGTACGCGATGGCGATCATCTTCTTCTGCTTCTTCTACACGGCGCTGGTGTTCAACAGCCGCGAGACCGCAGACAACCTGAAGAAGAGCGGCGCCTTCGTGCCCGGGATCCGGCCCGGCGAACAGACGGCGCGCTACATCGACAAGATCCTGATGCGGCTCACGCTGGCGGGTGCGATCTACGTCACGCTGGTCTGCCTGCTGCCCGAGTTCCTGGTGTTGCGGTGGAACGTGCCTTTCTATTTCGGCGGCACGTCCTTGCTGATCATCGTGGTCGTGACGATGGATTTCATGTCGCAGGTACAGGCCTACGTCATGTCGCATCAGTACGAGAGCCTGCTGCGCAAGGCGGGAGCCAAGGGCATGGGTCTGTAGCGAAGGGCGGAGGCGCCCCGCGATGAGCAAGGAAGACGTCATCCAGATGCAGGGAGAAGTGGTCGAGAACCTGCCCAACACGAGCTTCCGGGTGCGGCTCGAAAACGGCCACATGGTGCTGGGACACATTTCGGGAAAGATGCGGATGCACTACATCCGGATCCTTCCCGGCGACAAGGTGACGGTGGAGCTCACGCCCTACGACCTGTCCCGGGCCCGGATCGTCTTCCGGACGAAGTGAAGAACGAGGGTACTCGCTGCCGGTCGACGCATCGTCGGGTGGCGCAGGCCGACGACTATCGAGGTGAATGATGAAGGTAATGGCTTCCGTCAAGAAGATCTGCCGCAACTGCAAGATCATCAAGCGCAACGGCGTGGTCCGCGTAATCTGCACGGACCCGCGCCACAAGCAGCGTCAGGGCTGAACGAGGAAACGAATCCATGGCACGTATCGCGGGCATCAACATCCCCGACCGTCAGCACACCGAGATCGGTTTGACGGCGATCTACGGCGTCGGGCGGACACGCGCGCGCCAGATTTGCGAGGCAGCGAACATCCCCTTCGACAAGAAGGTGAGGGACCTGAACGACGCCGAACTCGAGCGCCTGCGCGAACAGATCGGGCGGCTGATCATCGAGGGCGACCTGCGTCGCGAGAACTCGATGGCGATCAAGCGCCTGATGGACCTCGGCTGCTATCGCGGTGTCCGGCATCGTCGCGGGCTGCCGGTGCGCGGCCAGCGCACGCGGACCAATGCACGCACCCGCAAGGGTCCGCGCAGGGCCGGCGTCGCGCTGAAGAAGTGATCGCGGGCTGACCAGATAGAATCGAGCGGAGTAGAGAACAGATGGCAACCAAGGGACAGTCGGCGGCAGCTGCAGCAGCGGCTTCGCGGGCTCGCAAGAAGGCGAGGAAGAACGTGTCGGACGGCATCGCGCACGTCCATGCCTCGTTCAACAACACGATCATCACGATCACCGATCGCCAGGGCAACACGCTGTCGTGGGCCTCGTCGGGCGGCGCCGGCTTCAAGGGCTCGCGCAAGTCCACGCCGTTCGCCGCGCAGGTGGCCGCCGAGGCGGCCGGCCGTGCGGCGCAGGAGTGCGGGATCAAGAACCTCGAGGTGCAGATCCGCGGTCCGGGTCCCGGTCGCGAATCGTCGGTGCGTTCGCTGAACGCGCTCGGCATCAAGATCCTGCAGATCCAGGACGTCACCCCGATCCCGCACAACGGCTGCCGTCCGCCGAAGAAGCGCCGGATCTGATCGGATCCACCCGAAATCGGGGCGTGGGCCGGGACGGCGCGAGCCGGTCCCGGCGCCGGTCGTCCCGGCGGTCCGCAGCGGCCTCCGAATTGCCAACCGCTCGTGCGGCGCAGCGAAACCGGCATCGAAAGCCCACCGTCCGTCACCCGCGAGGGCCCCAGCCGGCCCGGGTACCGAAGACGGACTGAGCGCGAAGCGATTCGCGTAACAAACGAGGATTACTGACGTGGCACGTTATACCGGACCGAAAGCCAAACTGTCCCGCCGTGAAGGGACCGACCTGTTCCTGAAGAGCGCACGTCGCAGCCTGGACAGCAAGTGCAAGCTCGACAGCAAGCCCGGCCAGCACGGCCGCACCTCGGGTTCGCGTCCGTCCGACTACGGCATCCAGCTGCGCGAGAAGCAGAAGGTCAAGCGCATGTACGGCGTGCTCGAGAAGCAGTTCCGCCGCTACGTCGCGGAGGCCGAGCGCCGTCGTGGCAACACCGGCGAAAACCTGCTGCACCTGCTCGAGTCGCGACTCGACAACGTCGTCTACCGGATGGGCTTCGGCTCGACGCGCGCCGAAGCACGCCAGCTCGTGAGCCACAAGCTGCTGACCGTCAACGGCAATCCGGTGAACATTCCGTCGCTGATGGTGAAGCCGAGCGACGTCGTCGCAGTGCGCGAGAAGGCGAAGAAGCAGGCCCGCATCCAGGACGCGCTGAACCTGGCCGAACAGAGCGGTTTCCCGTCGTGGGTGTCGGTCGACAAGACGAAGATGGAAGGCGTGTTCAAGAACCTGCCTGACCGCAGCGACATCGCCGGCGACGTCAACGAAAGCCTGATCGTCGAGCTGTACTCGCGCTAATCGAGAGGATATCAATGCAGACTGCCATGCTGAAGCCGCGCATCGTCGAGGTCGAGCAACTCGGTGCATCGCACGCCCGCGTGGTCATGGAGCCGTTCGAACGCGGCTATGGCCACACCCTCGGCAACGCGTTGCGTCGAGTGCTGCTGTCGTCGATGGTCGGCTACGCGCCCACCGAGGTGCAGATCTCGGGCGTGGTCCACGAATATTCGACGGTCGACGGCCTGCGCGAAGACGTCGTCGACCTGTTGCTGAACCTCAAGGGCGTCACTTTCCGGCTGCACAATCGCGACGACGTCTTCCTGACGCTGCGCAAGGACTCGCCGGGGCCCGTCACCGCCGCCGACATCGACCTGCCGCACGACGTCGAACTGATCAACCCGGATCACGTGATCGCCACGCTGACGCAGGGCGGCAAACTCGACATGTCGATCAAGGTCGAACGCGGCCGCGGCTACGTGCCGGGAACGCTGCGCGACATCAACGAGAGCAAGGCGATCGGCCGCATCGTGCTCGATGCCTCGTTCTCGCCGGTTCGTCGCGTCAGCTACCAGGTCGAGAGCGCACGCGTCGAGCAGCGAACCGACCTCGACCGGCTGATCGTCGACGTCGAGACGAACGGCGTCATTGCGCCCGAGGAAGCGGTCCGCCAGTCGGCCCGGATCCTGGTCGAGCAGCTCGCCGTGTTCGCGGCGCTCGAGGGCGGCGCCGGCGAGGCGGCGATCGACATCGGCGCCAGCGCGCGCCAGCCGGGTGCCGGCGTGGCGCTCGGTGGCGCCCAGATCGACCCGCTGCTGATGCGGCCGGTCGACGATCTCGAGCTCACGGTGCGCTCGGCGAACTGCCTGAAGGCCGAAAACATCTACTACATCGGCGACCTGATCCAGCGCACCGAGAACGAGCTGCTGAAAACGCCCAACCTGGGCCGCAAGTCGCTGAACGAGATCAAGGAAGTGCTGGCCTCGCGAGGTCTCACGCTCGGCATGAAACTCGAGAACTGGCCGCCGGCCGGGCTCGAACGCCCCTGAGCTTCGCGCCGACCGCTGATTCGAGGAACCACAGATGCGTCACCGTCACGGACTCCGTAAACTGAACCGCACCAGCGCCCACCGCGAGGCGATGCTGCGCAACATGTGCAACTCGCTGCTCCGGCACGAGCTGATCAAGACCACGCTGCCCAAGGCCAAGGAACTGCGCCGCGTCGTCGAACCGATCATCACGCTGGGCAAGAAGCCCTCGCTGGCCAATCGCCGCCTGGCCTTCGATCGGCTGCGCGACCGCGAGATGGTCGTCAAGCTGTTCGACGAGCTCGGCCCCCGCTACGCCGCCCGCAACGGCGGCTACCTGCGAATCCTGAAGTTCGGTTTCCGCAACGGCGACAACGCGCCGATGGCGCTGATCGAGCTGATGGATCGTCCGGCCGAAGAAGCGCCGGCCGAAGAAGCGCGGGACTGAATCCTCGCGCAGCGCGGCGGCCGGTCGGGCGATCGGCTGCTTCGACGCGAGGCAAGCGGGCGCGAGGCAGCGAGACTGTCCGCGCCCGTTCTGCATTCCGGGCCTGCCGCATCGGGGCGCATCGATGAACGAACCGTACCGTCGACAGGATCGTGCAGGCAGCGCCGAACCAGGCGGCCGTGACGCGGTCGCGCGCAGGGATCGCGGTGCCGAACCCGCGCGTCCGGCGCGTGCCTCGGTCGGCCTCGCGCACCGGCCGGATGCGCGATCGCAGCGGCCGCACCGGCTTTCGGCCGCTGCCGACGGAACCCCGCCAGATCCGGTTCTGGTCGTACGCGGCCTGGTCAAGCAGTACGGCAGCCTGCGCGCGCTCGACGGTCTCGACTTCGAGGTGCGTCGCGGCGAGTGTTTCGGCCTGCTGGGACCGAACGGCGCGGGCAAGAGCACGGCGCTCAAGCTCATTCTCGGGCTGGCCGCACCGGATGCGGGCGATATCCGCGTGCTCGGGCTGCCGGTGCCGCAGAAGGCGCGCGAGCTGCGCCGGCGTGCCGGCGTCGTTCCGCAGGCCGATGCGCTCGATCCGGATTTCACCGTCGCCGAGAACCTGCTCGTGTTCGGCCGCTACTTCGGCCTGAGCGATGCGCTGGTGCGCACGCGGATCGATCCGCTGCTCGAATTCGCCGGCCTGCTCGGCAAGCGCGACGCGAAGATCACCGAGCTGTCCGGCGGCATGAAGCGGCGGCTGACGCTGGCCCGCGCGCTGGTCAACGATCCCGAAATCCTGTTTCTCGACGAACCGACGACCGGGCTCGACCCGCAGGCGCGGCACCTGATCTGGGACCGGCTTCGGCGCCTGCTCGCCGACGGCAAGACGATCGTGCTGACGACGCACTTCATGGAGGAGGCCGAGCGCCTGTGCTCGCGGCTGGCCGTCGTCGATCACGGGCGCCTGATTGCCGAGGGGACGGCCGAGTCGCTGATCGCCGCGCACGTGCAGCCGAACGTCGTCGAGCTCAGCGGCGACGGGGTGGCCGACTGGCTGCAGGCCAATGCACCGCTGGCCGGCGTATCGCACCATGAACTGGTCGGCGAGACGGCCTTTCTCTATTGCGCGGACGCCGAGTCGCCGGCGGCCGCCCGGGCGCGCGCAGCCGGTCTGCGCGTGTTGCGTCGTGCGGCCAATCTCGAAGACGTGTTCCTCGAACTGACCGGACGCGAGCTGCGCGACTAGCGACGCAGCGCGCCCGTGTCGCGCCGATTCCGGAGACCGCAGCATGAACCGTTTCGCACTGCCGCTGCCCAGCCTGCGCTGGCTGCCGGTCTATCGGCGCAACCTGCTCGTCTGGCGCAAGCTGGCGCTGGCCAGCATCGTCGGCAACATCGCCGAGCCGCTGATCGTGCTCGTCGCCTTCGGCTACGGACTCGGCGGGCTGTTGCCGCAGGTCGACGGCATTCCGTACATCCTGTTCCTGGCCGCCGGCTCGGTCTGCATGGGCACGATGATGGCGGCGAGCTTCGAGGCGCTGTACTCGGCGTTCTCGCGAATGCACGCGCAACGGACCTGGGATTCGCTGCTCAACGCGCCGCTCGACCTCGACGACATCCTGATCGCCGAATGGCTGTGGGCCGGCACGAAGAGCATGTTCTCGGGTTTGGCGATCATCGCCGTCGTCATCGTGCTCGGGATCTCGCGCGAACCGACGCTGGCGCTGGTGCTCCCGGTCGTCGCGCTGACCGGCCTGTGCTTCGGCGCGATCGGCCTGTGCTTCAACGCGATCGCACGCAGCTACGACTTCTTCACCTACTACTTCACGCTGGTCGTCACGCCGATGATCTTCCTGTCGGGCGTCTACTATCCGGTCAGCGAACTGCCGGACTGGCTGGCGCCGGTGGCACAGGCGCTGCCGCTCGCCGCGGCGGTGAACCTGGCGCGACCGCTGGTGATCGGGCAGTGGCCGACCGAGGTCTGGGTGCCGCTGGCGATCCTGCTGGCCTATTCGTCGGTCGCGATCTACGTTGCGCTGGTCCTCACGCGGCGTCGCTTCGCCGCCTGAGCGCCCGGCGCCGGGTCAGCCAGCGTGCACGAACGAAAGGAGTCGAGATGACGACCAACGATCCCGCGGCTGCGGCGCCCGCTGCCGCCTCGACCGACGGCCCCGCGGCCGATGCCCGCGCGGCCGATGTCTCGGAAGCCGTTTCCGCGGGGACCGGCGCCATCGTCCTCGTGATCAGCACCTTCGAGTCGCGCGAACAGGCCGAGCCGATCGCGCGGGCGCTGGTCGAGGAACGCCTCGCCGCCTGCGCGAACCTGCTGCCCGGCTGCCTGTCGATCTATCGTTGGCAGGGCGCGATCGAGCGCGCCGACGAGGCGCTGATGCTGGTCAAGACGACGCGCGATCGCTACCCGGCGCTCGAGCGGCGGCTGCACGAGCTGCATCCGTACGAACTGCCGGAGATCGTCGCGGTGGCGCCGGCTCGCGTGCTGGCGGCCTACGCCGACTGGGTTGCCGGCGAAACGCGGCCCACCGGGTCGGACCTGGATTCCCGGCCGGCGGATCGGAGCTGATCCCTACGCGCAGCGTCGGTCGCTGGCAGCGTCAGCGCGACTCGCGCAACCAGTCGGCGACCTGCAGCGAGAAGTAGGTCAGGATGCCGTCGGCACCGGCCCGGCGCATTGCGAGCAGCGATTCGACGACGACCTGGCGCTCGTCGAGCCAGCCGTTGGCCGCCGCGGCCTTCAGCATCGCGTATTCGCCGCTGACCTGATAGACGAAGGTCGGCACGCGAAACTCGTCCTTCACGCGGCGCACGATGTCCAGGTACGGCATTCCCGGCTTGACCATCACCATGTCGGCCCCTTCCTGCAGGTCGAGCGCGACCTCGCGCAGCGCTTCGTCGGAATTGGCCGGGTCCATCTGGTAGGTCTTCTTGTTGCCCTTGCCGAGGTTGGCCGCCGAACCGACGGCATCGCGGAACGGGCCGTAGAAGGCCGACGCGTACTTCGCCGAGTACGCCATGATCCGCGTGTGGATCCGGCCTTCGGCCTCGAGCGCCTGGCGGATCGCGCCGATGCGCCCGTCCATCATGTCCGACGGCGCGACGATGTCGACGCCGGCCTGCGCCTGCACCCGCGCCTGGCGCACGAGGATCTCGATCGTCTCCTCGTTGAGCACGTAGCCGCCGTCGTCGAGCACGCCGTCCTGGCCGTGGCTCGTGTACGGATCGAGCGCGACGTCGGTCAGCACGCCGAGCTCCGGGAAACGGCGCTTCAGCTCCGAAACGACGCGGGGCACCAGGCCCTCGGGATCGGCGGCGGCTGCCCCGTCGGGCGTCTTGAGCGACGCGTCGATGACCGGGAACAGCGCAATGACCGGAATGCCGGCAGCCAGGCAGCGTTCGGCGACCGGCAGCAGCAGGTCCAGGCTCAGGCGCTCGACGCCGGGCATCGAGGGCACCGGATGGCGCAGTTTCTCGCCCTCGTGCACGAATACCGGATAGATCAGGTCGTCGGGTGCAAGCGAGTGCTCGCGCACCAGGCGCCGGGTGAAGTCGTCGTGCCGGTTGCGGCGCATGCGCACGGCGGGAAACTGCTGGACGTAGCGGGACGGTGCTTTCATGCCTGCCTCGGAAGAAGGTCGTCGGACCAGGGAATCGGGAACGGCGATCCTTGCCGCCGTCGGAAGGGCCGGAGGTCTGCTACGGCGGATTCGCCGAACGGACTCGATCGATGTCGGCAAGCGTTTCGGGCTCCGGGGCCGGCTCGCCTTCGGCGACCGCCGCGCCCGCCTCGGCGACGATCGCCTCCAGCCAGGCCCGCGCCTGCTCGACGCCCAGTCCGCTGGTCGACGAGAACGCCAGCAAGGAAACCGGGTTGGGCAGGCGCGCCGCGCGCAGTTCGGCCTCGACGGCATCGAGCGCCTGCCGTTGCTGTGCACGGCCGAGCTTGTCGGACTTGGTCAGCAGCGCGAGGATCGGCACATCGGGCTGCATCCATCGCAGCAGCGCCCGGTCGAGGTCGGTCAGGCCGCGGCGCACGTCGAGCACGAGCACGACCGCGTACAAGGCCTGGCGCAGCTGCAGGTACCGGCCCGCAAGCTGGTCCCAGCCGCGCTTGACCGCGAGCGGGGCGGACGCGAAGCCGTAGCCCGGCGTGTCGACGATCATCGCCACGGGCCGCGGCGCGCGCTCGGGGCCCAGCGCGAAGCAGTTCAGCGCTTGCGTGCGTCCGGGCGTCTTGCTCGCGAAAGCCAGCCTGCGCCGCTGGCACAGCGCATTGATCGCCGAGGACTTGCCGGCATTCGAACGGCCGACGAAGGCGATCTCCGGCACGCCCCCACGCGGCAGTTGCGCCAGTTTTGCGGCGGTCGTGGCGAAGCGGGCCGTTTGCAACAGGGAAGCCACTGCAGGCGTGTCGGGCGGGCGTCGGGGCGAATCGGGGCTGGCCGCTATTGTACAATCCGGGTTCCGAAAAGCCCTCCAGCTGCGGCAGACCGGGGTCGCGCTGCGGGCGCAGCCAGTTTCAGGTCAGCCCAAATCAGGTCACCCATGCTACGTACCAGTATCGTCGCACTCGCATTCGCCGTGCCGGTCGCCGCCCACGCCCAGGCCGAGAAACCCGATCTGCAGAAAGGCTCCGAACTCGCCGCACAGATCTGCGTCGCCTGCCATGGCGCCGACGGCAACAGCCCGCTGCCGGCGAACCCGAAACTGGCGCAGCAGCATGCCGACTACCTGTACAAGCAGCTGAAGGACTTCAAGGTCGAGGAAGGTGCCGACGCGGCCGCACGCCCGAGCGCGATCATGGCCGGCTTCGCGGCCACGCTGAGCGAGGCCGACATGCGCAACGTCTCGGCCTACTACGCGTCGCAAGAGCTGCAGCCGGCGGCCGCGAAGGACAAGGACAGTGTCGAACTCGGCCAGCGCATCTATCGCGCCGGCATCGCCGACAAGGGCGTTGCCGCCTGTGCCGGCTGCCACGGACCGACCGGTTCCGGCATTCCGGCGCTGTATCCGCGGCTGCAGGGACAGTTCGCCGAATACACGGAGACGCAGCTCGTCGCGTTCCGGCAGGGCGAGCGCCAGAACAGCGTCGAGATGACCGACATCGCATCGCGCATGTCCGACCGCGAGATCAAGGCGGTTTCCGACTACATCGCCGGCCTGCGTTGAGTGGGCGCCGCGGGCTCGCCCCGCGGCAATCCGAGGGTGCCGGGGGCGACGGCCTCCTGCGCTCGTTGCGGTAAGGTGGCGGCAAGCGATACGACTTCCGTTGAAGGAGTCCTGCCGTCATGCTGATCCGATCCAGGGCCGCGAACGAGGCGCCCGCCTCCGAGATCACACCGAAGCGTCTCTACCTGCGACGCCGCGAGCTGTTGCGCAGCGCGGCGATCGGCGTCGCCTGGCTCGGTGCTTCGCGAAGCGCCGTGGGGGCCGCCGGATCGCCGGCCGCCGGAGCGCCGGCCGCCGG
>JAAZBL010000377.1 GCA_012513825.1 Limnobacter sp.
CGGGGTTGTCGCGGTGGCGCTGCGCGTTCTTCGTCATCAGGCCGAGTTGCGCGACGAGATTCTTCAGGTCGTGGACGACGAAGGCCGACATCCGGTTGAAGGATTCGAATTGCTGCGCGGTGATCAGTTTCTCGAGCGTGCGCTGCACGCCGATATGGCTGGCGATCTGCCGGGCCGCCGCCTTCAGCAGGTCGCGCGTCTCCCAGTCGAAGACCTGAGGCGCCAGCGGCCGGTCGAGCACGACGAAGCCGATCAGCTCGCGTTCGAGCAGCAGCGGCACGATCAGCCAGCTGTTCTCGTGCTCCGCGATCGCGTCAGGCAGCACGAGGCCTTGCTGGAGCGAGGCAACGTCACGCGAGCGCCCATCCGCATTCGGAGCGTTCTCCGTGTCGTCGCGCAGCTCGTCGACGTCGACAATCCATTCGTGTTCGCGCAGAAGGTGGATCAGCGGGGCATCGGCGTCGATCGATGCACGCTCGCCCCGCCAGGCGATGCCGGTCTCGAACCGGTAGCTGCCTTCCGATTCGAGCCAGATTGCGCCCGAGCGGCTTTCGACCGGCTGGCCCAGGCCCTCGATCGCCTGGGCGGGAAGGTCCTGCGGGCTGCCGCTGGCGAGCAGTCGCGTCAGGCGCAGCCATTCGTTGCGGTAGTCGAATCGATAAGAGAAAAAATGCTTGGCAACGAAAACTCGGAGCCGCGCGCGCATCGTCCCGGAGACGGCGACCATCGCCAGGCCGAGCAGCGCGGCAAAGACGATCAGCGCCTGCGCGACCGCACCCCATTCGCCACCGAACCAGCGTACGTAGTAGCCGCCAGCCGACACCAGGATCAGGTAGCCGCCGGCCAGCGTGAGCGCCGCCGAATGGAAGACGGCCTGGCGCGAGACGCCGATGTCGAGCTTCCATTGCGGGTTGCGCGCCGCCGAGACGGCGAGCAGCGGTACAAGCAGCGCATTCGCAAAGCCTCTGACGGTCCACCAGGCTTCGTTCATCCGCGTGAACAGCATCGCATCGCTGTACATCACGAGGTCGAAGCCGAATAGCGCGAGCAGCGCGAGCGCCAGATATTTGGCGGCCCAGCGGCGCCCGTCGGCGGCATTGCGGTAGACCTGCTCGAGGCAGACCAGGCCGAAGACGGCGTTCAGCGTGCGGGCCGCGAACACCATGCCGGGGCCGGCGGCGATCAGCTCGCTGCCCGCCGACGCAGTCGCCAGCACGACGGCGATCACGACCCCGCGGCGGCTGGCCCGCGACACTTCGTTGTCGGTCGGCGGCCCGAGGCCGGCGGAGGGCACGCCCGAAGCCTCGGCTGCCGGCCGGACGTTGGCGAGGCCGATCAGGAACAGGATCCACAGCAAGCTGCGCAGTGCTTCGAGCAGCGGTGCCAGCGCAACGGCAACGACCTGGCCGATCGCTGCCGCACTCATCGTGGCTGCCCAGGCGATCTGAGCGATCAGCGCGGCCCGCAGCATCGGGCTCACCGCCGCGCGGTGGCGGCGCATCGCCAGGAACAGGGCCAGCAGCGCGAAGGCGAGCGCTGCCGCGGCGTAGCCGGCGAAGCCCAGGAATGGCGACGCCATCGAAGCTCAGCGGGCTCCCTTGCCGAGCAGCACGACCTGCACCGTGTCGACGAGGATCAGCAGGTCGAGGAACAACGAGTGGTTCTTGACGTAGTAGAGGTCGTACTGCAGCTTGGCCAGTGCGTCTTCGACCGAGGCTCCATACGGGTAGCGGACCTGCGACCAGCCGGTGACGCCGGGCTTCACGCTGTGCCGGACGTCGTAGTACGGGATCTCGGCAAGCAGCTTTTCGACGAAGTAGGGCCGTTCCGGGCGCGGGCCGACGAAGCTCATGTCGCCGCGCAGCACGTTGAACAGCTGCGGCAGTTCGTCGATGCGCGTGCGGCGCAGGAACTGGCCCACGCGCGTGATGCGCGAGTCCTGCGCGCCCGCCCACTTGGGCTTGCCGTCCTTCTCGGCGTCCTGGCGCATGCTGCGCAGTTTCAGGATCGTGAAGGTCTTGCCGCCCTGGCCGACACGCTCCTGCCGGTAGAACACCGGGAGCCCCGATTCGACCAGGATCGCGAGCATCGCCAGCAGCAGGATCGGCAGCGTGATCACCAGCAGCAGCAGACTCACGACGACATCGAAGATCCGTTTGACGACGTCCCTGGTGACGCCGCGATCGAAGCCGGCGCCGAAGATCAGCCAGCTCGCGCGCAGGTTGTCGATCTTCAGCAGGCCCTTCTCGCGCTCGTAGAACGAGACCAGGTCCATGACCTTGGTGCCCTTGAGCTTGCAGTCGAGCAACTCGCGCAGCGGCATCGTGCCGCCGCGGCGCTCGCGCAGCGCGATGACGATCTCCGAGACGCGCAGCTCGCGCACGGTGCGCATGAGTCGGGTGTAGCCCTGGGCCTTCGATTCCTCGACGCTGCGGCTGGCCACCGGGTACAGCCCCGCGTATTCGATCGTGCGGCCACGCACGCCGTCGTTCAGGAAACGGATCACTTCCTCGGCTTCGGCACCGTTGCCGACGACCAGCACGCGGCGTTTGGGCAGGCCGACGTCGGTGATCCGGAAGAAGACGAGCCGGATCAGCAGCACGCCGCCGGCGGCGAACAGCGTCGTCAGCGCGAACACGCCGCGCCCGATGTAGGTCTCCGGAAAGACGTAGAAGATCGCGCTGAGCACGACGAGCGTGAGCAGGTAGGCGACCAGCAGCCGCTGCAACATGACGCGGAACGGCTCGCTCTGCGACTCGTACAGGCCCAGCCCGGTCATCATCAGCAGCATCACGCCGGTGAACAGCCCCGCTTCGAGCAGCGGCAGGGGCGTGCCTCGATCGAGCATCCGCAACTCGAATCCGAGAACCATTGCCTGAAACAGAACCAGCGCCTCGATCAGCGTCAGCACCAAGGTGCGCAGCGGCAGGTAATGATTGAAGAGTCGGATCATGGAACGGAGGGCGACGGCACTCGATCGCCTGGCCTTGCTTCTTCTGTTGGGTCGGAGCCTACCTTATCCGGGGCAGCGGCTCGCTGCCATGACAAATCTCTCGCGCCGGCGCCGATTCTCGCGCCGGTTCGAGTAGCTGGGCCGGGCCGACGGGCGTCGGGGCCGGCCTTCTGCCAAAGCTTTAAGGATATTCGACAAACAAGCTCCGCGCCGAAAATAGGGGGTTGCCCGTATCCCGCCGGTCTTGTGGTCGCGTCAACTTCGTGAAGGCGGAGGTTCCATTTCGGCCGCAGCCTGCGACGGCGCGTCGTCCGGCGAAGACGGTCGCCCCGCCGGCTGCGGCGGCGGCTGCTGCCCCGTCACCGCCAGCGGGTCGAGACCGAAGTAGTCGCGAAATCGAGCATACAACCCGGGAAACACTTCTGCCAGAGGTTCCGGATCGACGAAGAAGCTCTCGACGGCGACGGCGAAGAACTCGCCCGGGTCGGTGGCGGCATAGGGATCGAGCGGCAGCCGGGCGTACCAGGCTTCGCCCTGCGGACTTTCGGGGTCGACGTGGCGCGGAATCGCCGCTTCGAGCCGATCGACCATCGTGCAGAAGCCCTGCCAGGCCCCTTGGATCTCGGCGGCCCAGCCCCCACGTTCGCGGGCAGGCAGCGGCGGCACGCCGTCGGCCTCGCCGTCGAGCAGGTCGATCTTGTGCGCGAACTCGTGGATCACGACGTTCCAGCCGCGGTGGCCGGCATCCCGGTTGCCCGCTGAAGGATCCGCATCCGACCACGAGAGCACGACCGGGCCCCGCTCCATCGCCTCGCCGGCGAGTTCGTCGAGCGATTCGTGGACGACGCCTGCTTCGTCCATTTCCTTGCGATGAACGAGGAAGCGGGCAGGATAGACGACGATTTCGACAAAATCATGATAGGCACGCAACCCGAGCCGCAGGATCGGCAGGCAGGCCTGGACAGCGATCGCCAGCCGCACGTCGTCGGTCGGTTCGAAGCCGGCGGCGCCGGAGATCGTTTTGCGGGCGAGGAAGCCGGCAGAGAGCTCGCGCAGCCGTTCGAGCGTCGAGGCATCCAGATGGTCGAGCCAGCGCATGCTGGCCAGCATGCGCTGCCAGCGCGCGTCGTCGATGGCGGCCGGGTCCGCGCGGCCGCGAAAGCCGCGCCGGCGGCCGCTTCGCTTGGTCGACGGGGCCAGTCGGGCGAGCAGGCGGCGCAGCACGGAGGGCAAACAGGCGGCTCCTATAATCGTTCGATGGTCGATCGGAAGCCTATCACCGGGGAGGACGACGCTCGCGTGCAGCGAGCGCTCGCGCTGGCTGCCGACGCCGTCGGCGAGGCGGTCGGCGCCAGTGGCGAGGCCTATCTCGACCACGCGCGCGGGACGATCTCGATCCTGCGCTCGATCGACGCCGACACGACGACGCGGATCGCCGCCGCGCTGTGCGAACCGGCGAGCCTGTTGCCGCGCGAATCGATCGACCGCGAGTTCGGCGCCGACACCGGGCGCCTGGTCGAGGCGATGCGGCAGATCAGGCGGCTGCACGTGCTGCGGCAGGCCGGCGCGAACGCGCAGGCACCGAAAGAGACGCTGCGCCGGATGCTGCTGGCGATGGCCGCCGACATCCGCGTCGTGCTGCTGCGCCTGGCTTCGCGGCTGCAGACGCTGCGCTTCCACGCCTCGATACGGCGGCCGCCGGACCCGACGGTGAGCCGCGAAACGCTGGACGTGCTGGCGCCGCTGGCCAACCGGATCGGACTCTGGCAACTGAAGTGGGAGCTCGAGGACCTCGCCTTCCGTTTCATCGAGCCCGAAACCTATCGCCGCCTTGCACGCGATCTCGAGGAGCGCCGCACCGAGCGCGAGGCCAAGGTCGCCGCCGCCGTGCAGCACCTGCGCGATGCCTTGGGAGCGGTCGGCGTCCCGGCCGAAGTCAGCGGCCGGCCGAAGCACATCTACAGCATCTGGAACAAGATGCGCAGCAAGCAGCGCGACTTCGAGGAGATCTCGGACTTGCGCGGGCTGCGCGTGATCGTCGATACCGTCGAACAGTGCTATGCAGCGCTCGACGTCGTGCATTCGACGTGGACGCCGGTGCCCGACGAATACGACGACTACATCTCGAAGCCCAAGGCGAACGGCTACCGCTCGCTGCACACCGTGGTCACGGCCGAGGACGGCCGCAGCCTCGAGGTGCAGATCCGTACGCACGAGATGCACCGCTTCGCCGAATACGGCGTCGCTTCGCACTGGCGCTACAAGGAGCGGGCCGCCGGGGCGGCCGGCGCCGGCAGTGCGCGCGGCGAGCAGGTGTTCGAGGACCGGATCGCCTGGATGCGCGAGCTGCTGGCCTGGCAGCGCGAGGTCGGCGAGGCGCTCGGCAGCGGTGCGGCGCCGCAGGGCAAGAGCGCGGCCACGAGCACGCTCGACGACCGGATCTACGTGCTGACGCCGCAGGCGCGCGTGATCGAGCTGCCGGCCGGTGCGACGCCGGTGGACTTCGCCTACCAGGTCCATACGAGCCTCGGGCATCGCTGCCGCGGCGCCAAGGTCGACGGGCAGATGGTTCCGCTGAATACGCCGCTGCGCAACGGGCAGACGGTCGAGATCATCGCCGCCAAGGAAACCGGGCACGAGGGGCCGTCTCTCGACTGGCTCAACCCGCAGCTCGGCTACCTGCACAGCCAGCGCAGCCGGGCCAAGGTGCGCCAGTGGTTCAATGCGCGCGAGCACGAGCGCGACGTCGCAGCCGGTCGCGAGCGGATCGAGAAGGTGCTGCAGCGCGAAGGCCGCACGACGCTGGCCTTCGAAGACCTGGCCCGGCGGCTCGGCTACGCCGAGGTGTCTGCGATGTTCGTTGCCGCTGCCCGCGAGGAGATCGGGCAGCGGCAGCTCGAAGAGGCGATCCGGCACGAGCCGGGACGCGGCGACGGCCGGGCGGACGCGACCGACGAGTTCGAGGAGCCCAGCCTGGCCGCGGTGATCGCGTCGCGCCGACGCGGCCAGGCGGCCGCCGGCCAGGGCGACGGCGTGCTCGTCGTCGGGCTCGATTCGCTGCTGACCCAGCTTGCGCGCTGTTGCCGGCCGGTACCGCCCGACAGGATCAGCGGCTTCGTCACGCACGGCCGCGGCGTGTCGGTCCACCGCAGCGAGTGCAGCACGCTGGCGCAACTGGCCAGGCGCTCGCCCGAGCGGGTGATCGAGACGAGTTGGGGTTCGCCGGGCGCGGCGATCGGCGATTCGCGACCGCGCCGCTACCCGGTCGACATCGAGGTGCGGGCCGGCGACCGGACCGGGCTGTTGCGCGAGATCGTCGAAGCGCTGGCGCGCGATCGCGTGAACGTGATCGGGATGCAGACGTCGACGCGGCGGCAGGAAGCCCGGATGCGGTTCACCGTCGAGGTCGTCGATGCGGCGCAATTGCAGCAGACGCTCTCGGCGGTACGGGGCGTGGCCGGTGTGACTTCGGCTCGGCGCGGGTGACTTCGGTTCGGACTGCACTCGAAGATCCAATGACTGCTTCGGCCGGGCGGGCCGCGGTGCGAGGCGGGCAGGCCCTTGCGGGCGCAATGGCTACGCCCCTCGCCTGCGGCGAGGGGTTCCGGCGCTACTCGCGAATCCGCACCCGCGTCGTAGGCGCTTCGCGCCGACGAGCGGGTCCCGCGGATTCGCTTTCGGTAGCGCGCCGCTTGCCAACGCGTCCGCAAGGGCCTGCCCGCCTCGCGCCGCGGCAAGGGGCGTCGGGGCGCGTTGGGTCAACGGAGGGCGCGGTGGCCGGAGTCGATTCGTTGTATCCGGTGAGTTCACCCACGGCGCAGCCCGCGCCGCACCCCCCGCGCCGTGAGCCCGAAGCCGCAGGCGAGGGTGACTCACCTCTCGCCTGCCTCGGTTCCAGGCCGGTGGGCGGGGGTGGCCTGCGCCGGCGCGTTGGCAAGCGGCGCGCTACCGAAAGAAATTTCGCGGGACCCGCTCGTCGGCGCGCAGCGCCTACGACGCGGGTGCGAAATTTCGAGGTAGGCGCCGGAACCCCTCGCCGCAGGCGAGGGGCGCAGCCACCGCGCCGGCGCAGGCCACCCCCGCCCACCGGCCGGCGCACGACTCCAAAGGGGGGGTCAGCCTCGGCGAGCCGACTTCGGGCGGAAGGCTTTGCAGACGGATTCGTGGGTCTCGACGTAGGGCGCCCCGATCAGGTCGAGACAGTACGGAATCGCAGCGAAGATGCCGTGGACCTTCTGCGTGCCGTCCGCAGCCTTCAGCCCTTCGAGCGTTTCGCGGATCGCCTTCGGCTGCCCGGGCAGGTTGACGATCAGCGACTTGCCGCGGATCACGGCGACCTGCCGCGACAGGATCGCGGTCGGCACGAAGCTCAGGCTGACCTGGCGCATCTGCTCGCCGAAGCCGGGCATCTCGCGGTCCGCGACGGCCAGCGTCGCGTCGGGCGTCACGTCGCGCGGCGCCGGGCCGGTGCCGCCGGTCGTCAGCACGAGGCTGCAGGCTTCCCGGTCGACGAGTTCGATCAGCGTTGCTTCGATGCCCGGTCGCTCGTCGGGGATCAGGCGGACCACGCTCTCCCACGGCGTGGCGAGCGCGCTGCCCAGCCATTCCTGCAGCGCCGGAATCCCCTGGTCCGGGTAGACGCCCTGTGCCGCGCGATCGCTGATCGACACGAGTCCGATGCGCAGCGTCGAAGCGGTCGACGTTGTCGACGCCGATGACGACGCCGAAGCGGGAGCCGTCGAAGACGAAGGGGTTGCGTTGCTCATGCGCGTTTGCCTCCAATGAACGTTCAGTCGATCCGGACGAAGCGTCCCGACATGCGGGCCGGGTCCTCGAAGCCGGACAGGGTAGCCGGGCGCAGCCGTGTCCGCGAGCGCCGACGGGCGCAACCGTATCCGCTGGCTCCAACGGGGCAGCCGAATTCGCTAGCGCCGACGGGCGCAGCCGAAGCCGCGAGCGTCGCGTTGCTCAGGACCGGGCCGCGCGGGCTTGCGCGTCGGCGCCCGCACGGGCTTCGTCGGCCTGCCTTTCGAGCCGGTCGCGCAGCTTGCGGAACAGCTCGCGATACGCGCGGCCGGCGGCGCCCGCCGACATCTCGCTGCGTGCGCGGGGCACCAGCGCTTCGATGCTGCCGCGGGTGTCGGGGAACTCGCCGAACCAGTTCGCAAGCACGCGGTCGTCTGCCAGGATGCGCTCGCGCCATTTTTCGGCGGCGTGCATGACCGCGGTGGCCGTGCGCAGCTCGCGGGTTTCGGCCGCCAGAGCCCGGCGGATCGCCTCGCCGTCGGCGTGACGCATCAGCTTGCCGACCAGTTGAAGCTGGCGTCGCCTGCCTTCGTGGCTGCGGATCGTGCGGGCGAAGCGGATGGCTTCGACGAGGTCTTCGTCGAGCGGCAGTCGCAGCAGCACGTCGTCGCGCAACTCGACCAGTTGCTCGCCGAGCGCCTGCAGCGCATGCGATTCCCGCTTGCGCTGCGACTTGCTCGGCCGTTCGGCATCGTCGGCGTGCGCCGCGCCGGCGACCTGGGCGGGATCCGGCGAGCGAAGCCCGGCCCGGGAAGTGCGTCTGTTCGGAGGCATGGCCGCTGCTATGATACCCGGCCATCCCCGGGTGGTGCCGGGCCTTGCGAAGGTCCCGGGGGCCTGTTGCCGTGGTCCCGAAGCCGCCCGACGATCACCGGCTCTCAGAGACAGAAACCCATGTTCGAATACGACCCGGCCCGACTCGGCCAGCTCGCCGCGATGGCTCTCGATCGCGCTCGCGCCGGAGGGGCGACGGGCGCAGCCGCCGAGGTTTCGGAGAGCAGCGGGCTGGCGGTCAACGTGCGTCGCGGCAAGATCGAGACGATCGAGCAGACGCGCGACAAGGGGCTGGGCATTTCCGTCTACATCGGCACCCGGCGCGGCCATGCGAGCACCAGCGACTTCTCCGAGAGTTCGATCGCCGAGACGGTTGCCGCGGCCTGCGCGATCGCGCGCCATACCGCGGAGGACCCGTTCGCCGGTTTGCCGGACCCCGATACGCTGGCCCGCGACTGGCGCGATCCCGGCGTCTTCCACCCGTGGAAGATCTCGGTCGACGAGGCGGTCGAGATCGCGCTGACCGCCGAGGCGGCGGCCTTCGCGGTCAGCCCGGCGATCCGCAATTCCGAAGGTGCGTCGGTGTCGGTCAGCCATGGCCAGTTCGTCAGCGCCAATACGCTCGGATTCGAGGGCGGCTATCGCTACAGCCGCCATTCGATCGCCGCGGCGCCCATCGCGCAGCGTGGCCGCGACATGCAGCGCGACGACTGGTACAGCTCGCATACCAATCCGCGCAAGCTCGCCGATCCTCAGGCTCTGGGTCGCTACGCCGCCGAGCGCGCGCTGGCCCGGCTCGGTGCGAAGCGGCTTTCCACCCGCCGCGTGCCGGTCCTCTACGAGGCGCCGCTGGCCTGCGGGCTGCTCGGCCACTTCGTGCAGGCGACCAGCGGCGGGGCGCTCTATCGCAAATCATCGTTTCTCGTCGACTCGCTCGGACAGGCGCTGTTCCCCGAGCACATCGACATCGTCGAGGATCCCACGCTGCGCGGCGAGGCCGGCAGCGCGCCGTTCGACAGCGAGGGCGTGGTCACGCAGCGGCGCAAGGTCGTCGATGCCGGCGTGCTGCGCGGCTATTTCCTGTCGACCTACTCGGCGCGCAAGCTGGGCATGAAGACCACCGGCAACGCCGGCGGCTCGCACAATCTGCGCCTGGTCAGCCGGCTCGCGAAGCCGCAAGATTCGTTCGAGGCGATGCTGAAGCGCCTGGACACCGGGCTGCTCGTCACCGACCTGATGGGGCAGGGCGTGAATTACGTGACCGGCGACTATTCGCGCGGCGCATCGGGCTTCTGGGTCGAAGGCGGGCAGATCGCCTATCCGGTCGAGGAGATCACGATCGCGGGCAACCTCCGGCAGATTTTCAGCGACGTCGTCGCGGTCGGGGCCGACGAGATCACGCGCGGCACGAAGCGGACAGGTTCGGTGTTGATCGGCGAAATGGCGATCGCCGGAAGTTGAACGGGGCGGGCCGTGACGGTCGAGTCGGGAGCGCTCGAGCGGGAAGGGTCGGGTCGCGAACGGCCGGGTCGCGAACGGGCGAGCGGGACGATCGAGCGTGGATGGTCGCGTCAGGGAACGCGCTGTGGGGACCCGGCGGGGCGCGGGGCGAGCGACTCAGTGGACCCAGCCGGCGTACCGGCGGCGTAGCTCGAGCAGCTCGCAGGCACGGTCCGTCTCGGCGGCAGGCGCGGCACCGGGCGCTGCCGGCGCCCGAGCAGCGTCGCAGGCGGGCGCCGCTGCCGGGTAGCGCGACACGGGGGATTCGGGGGAAGGCGACACGGACGAGCCGACGATGTGTCCCGGCGTCGGCGAGAGCTTCATGTAGCGTCTGAACAGTCGACGTGGGTTCATGTCGGCCTCGGTATTCCCGGTCGGATCGATGGGTCTGCTTCGATGGTATGGTCGGCGTGTTGCGGCGAGGTGACGAGGAACTGCGTCACCGGGCTCCGACGATCCCCCGAACGAGATGAGCAAGGCATTCACGAAGGAAGACACGGTCGACGACGACGACGTCGACCTCACCGAGGCCGCACCGGCCGCGCCCGGCGGGCGCAACTACATGACGCCGGCCGGACACGCGCGGATGAAGAGCGAGCTGCTGCACCTGCTCGACGTCGAGCGGCCCGAGGTCGTGCGCGTCGTTTCCTGGGCGGCGTCGAACGGCGATCGCTCGGAAAACGGCGACTACCTGTACGGCAAGAAGCGCTTGCGCGAGATCGACCGCCGGATTCGTTTCCTGACGCGACGGCTCGACCAGGCCGAAGTCGTGGACCCGACGCAGCGCGAGGCGGTCGACCAGGTGTTCTTCGGGGCCACGGTCACTTACCTGCGCAACGGCGAGCAGGAGGAAACGGTGACGATCGTGGGCATCGACGAGGTCGACCCGCCGCGCCGGCGCGTGAGCTGGATTTCGCCGATCGCACGCAC
>JAAZBL010000378.1 GCA_012513825.1 Limnobacter sp.
GCGCAGTCTAGTGGATGTTGCGTTCGAGGGTTCCGCCCGGATCGCCCAAGCCCGGCTTACGGTCCGAGCGTCCGAGGCAGCCACAAGGATAGCGCCGGGAACGCGCATAGCAGAACGAGGCGGACGACGTCGGCCGCGATGAAGGGCATCGTCCCACGATAGATCCGCCCGAGCGGTACGTCGCGTGCAATCGAGTTGATGACGAAGACGTTCATGCCCACCGGAGGGCAGATCATGCCGAAGGTGACTGCCATCACGATGATCACGCCGAACCAGATCGGGTCGAAGCCGAGCTGCATCATCGCTGGATAGACGATCGGCACCGTAAGCAGGATCATCGCCAGTTCGTCCATGACGGCCCCGAGGATCAGGTATCCGACCATGACGAGCGCCAGTACGCCGTAGGCGCTGATCGGCAGGTTGACCAGCAGTTCGACCGCCTTCTGCGTGAACTGGGTGATCGTCAGGAAGTACCCGAACAGGTAGGCGCCAACGACGATCAGCATGATCGCCGACGAGACGCGCAGCGCATCGACGAGCGCGGCCCGGATTTCGCGGGCGCGCAAGCGACCGCGCAGGATTCCGATCAGCAGCGTGCCGGCGGCCCCCATGCCGGCGGCCTCCTGTACCGTGAAGATGCCGCCGTAGATGCCGCCGAGCACGAACAGGAAGAGCAGGGCGACGGCCCACAGCTCGCGCACCGTGGCGATGCGCTCGGCCCAGGTATGCGTTTCCCCGCGCGGCATCGCCGCCGGATTGCGCATGCCGATGATCCGGATCACGGTGAAATAGCCGAGCATGGCGAGCAGACCGGGGACGACGCCCGCGGCGAACAGCTTGCCGAGGTCGTTCTCGGTCATGATCCCGTAGAGCACGAAGATGACCGAAGGCGGAATCATGATGCCGATGGTGCCGCCGGCGGCGATGACGCCGGTCGACAGGCCCGGCTCGTAGCCTGCCCTGCGCATCTCCGGCAGCGCGACCTGGGTCATCGTGGCCGCCGTCGCAACCGAAGAGCCATTGATTGCCGAGAAGCCGGCGCAGGCGGCGACGGTGGCCAACGCGAGCCCGCCGCGGCGATGACCGAGCCAGGCCAGGCCGGCTCCGTACAACTCGCGGCTCATTCCGGCGTGCGAGGCGAATGCGCCCATCAGCACGAACATCGGGATCACGCTGAGGTTGTAGTCGGTCAGCACCGACAAGGGCACCGTCGCAAGCAGGTTCATCGCCGTGCCGAACTTCGTGAGCAGCGCGAATCCCGCGACGCCGACGATTCCCATTGCGACGCCGATCGGCACGCGAACGGCCATCAGCGCGAACATCGCGACGAAGCCTCCGAAGGCGACCAGGTCACGATCCATCGCCGGGCCTCCCTGCTGCCGAGCGATGCGCGCCGCCAGCCGTAGCTTGTGCGGCGTTGCGAGCGGCGAACTCGGCGAGTTCCATTTCGACGAGGTCCTCGTGCGAGCGCTTGCGCAAGAGCGCGACGACGCGCAAGGCTGCGAGCAAGGCAGCCACCGTCGCGCCCACCGCGCCGACCGCATAGAACCACTGCAGCGGCAAGCCGAGGTCGGCCGTCACCTGGCCCCCGGAGCCGGCCACCTTCTTCCAGACCATCCAGCTCATCGGTGCGAGAAAGGCGAGTGTGATCGAGGTGGCGACCACGTCCATCGCGCGGCGGCGCCCAGCGGACAGGTGTTCCCAGACGATGTCGACGCAGATGTGCGAACCGCGCCACGTCGCGAGCGCGATTCCCCAGAACAGCGCGATCCCCTGCAGCTGCTTGGACCCGTCGAACCAGTCGGGAACCTGCACGCCGAACAGGTCCCGAAGCACGACGTTGCCCGCCGTGAGCAGGGCGATCAGCAGCAGGAACAGGGCCGAAGCGTTTTCGGTGGCCGTTAGCAGGCGTCTCATCGATCTCTGTTGACTTGGGTGGGCACTCGGTGCGCCGACCCGAAGGTCGGGCGCACCCGCGCGGGCCAGGCGGCCTTGCGTCGATCCGTGGCCGGCTGGCCACAGGCAGCCGGCCCGGCCAGGCGCAACGCGCGGCGTGACGCAGCGCCCGTTTCGACGCAGCCGACTCAGTTCAGCGCGTCATGCTTGCGCAGCTCGGTGCGAAAGGCCTCGAGTGCCGCCTTGCCGTCGTGTCCGGCCTTGCCCGCCGCCTCGGTCCATCGGGTGTACAGCGGCTCGACCGCATCGCGCCAGGCCTTGTGCTGCTCGGGCGTCAGCTTGACGATCGTGTGGCCTTCGGTCTTTTCGAGCACGCCCTGGCCCGAATCCTCGTCGTCGCCCCACGCGGCACCGACCTTGGCCGACCACTCGTTGTTGCAGTGATCGTCGATGACCTTCTTCTGGTTCGGCCCGAGGCCCGCGTACCAGTCCTTGTTCAGGACCCAGACGAAGGTCGACGCGTACAGCCGCTGGTCGTTATGGAACTTCGCGACCTTGTCGATGCCGAAGGTCAGGATCGAGGTCCAGGGAAAGGTGATCGCGTCGGCCACGCCCTTTTCGAGCGCGTCGCGCGATTCGGGCGCCGAGACCTGGACGTTGGTCGCGCCGAGCAGCGACATCATCTGCGAGACCGTGCCGTTCGACGGGCGCACCTTCATCCCCTTGAGCTGCCCGGGCTCGGTGATCGGCTTCTTCGAATGCAGCGTGCCTACGTGGACGTGCGTCAGGCAGACCTTCACGTCCTTCATCTCGGTCGGTGCGTACTGCGCATACCAGGTGTCGAGGGCCTGCGAGCCGCCGCCGGGTTTGGAGATCAGGAACGGCAGTTCGCCGACCGACATCATCGGGAAGCGACCGGCCTGGTAGCCGGGGTTCACCCAGGTCATGTCGGCGATGCCGTCGCGCGCCATGTCGTAGTGATCGGCCGCCTTGCCGAGCTGCTGCGCCGGGAAGAAGACGACCTTGATGCTGCCGTTGGAAGCCGC
>JAAZBL010000379.1 GCA_012513825.1 Limnobacter sp.
ACGAGAACCTCGTCAAGGGCGAGCACACGATCGACGCCGGCATGCCCGAGTCGTTCAACGTGCTGGTCAAGGAAATCCGCTCGCTCGGCATCGACATGGATCTCGAGCGCAACTGAGGCCATCGCCCAAGGAATTCAGGAGCAGCAAATGAAAGCGTTGCTTGATCTGTTCAAACAGGTCCAGGAAGAGGAGCATTTCGATGCGATCCGCATCGGCCTGGCCTCGCCCGAAAAAATCCGGTCGTGGTCGTTCGGCGAGGTCCGCAAGCCCGAAACGATCAACTACCGCACCTTCAAGCCCGAGCGCGACGGCCTGTTCTGCGCGAAGATCTTCGGTCCGATCAAGGACTACGAGTGCCTGTGCGGCAAGTACAAGCGCCTGAAGCACCGTGGCGTCATCTGCGAGAAGTGCGGCGTCGAGGTCACGCTGACCAAGGTGCGGCGCGAGCGCATGGGCCACATCGAGCTGGCGAGCCCGGTCGCGCACATCTGGTTCCTGAAGTCGCTGCCGTCGCGCCTGGGCATGGTGCTCGACATGACGCTGCGCGACATCGAGCGCGTGCTGTACTTCGAGGCCTTCGTCGTCATCGAACCGGGCATGACGCCGCTCAAGCGCGCGCAGATCATGACCGAGGACGACTACAACGCCAAGGTCGAGGAATACGGCGACGAGTTCCGCGCGCTGATGGGTGCCGAGGGCGTGCGCGAACTGCTGCGCACGATCGACATCGATCGCGAGATCGAGACGCTGCGCCGCGAACTCGAAGCCACCGGCTCCGAGGCGAAGATCAAGAAGATCGCCAAGCGGCTGAAGGTGCTCGAAGGCTTCCAGCGTTCGGGCATCAAGCCCGACTGGATGGTCATGGAAGTGCTGCCCGTGCTGCCGCCCGAGCTGCGCCCGCTGGTGCCGCTCGACGGCGGCCGCTTCGCGACGTCCGACCTCAACGACCTGTACCGCCGCGTCATCAACCGCAACAACCGCCTGAAGCGGCTGCTCGAGCTCAAGGCGCCCGAGATCATCGTGCGCAACGAGAAGCGGATGCTGCAGGAAGCGGTCGATTCGCTGCTCGACAACGGCCGCCGCGGCAAGGCGATGACCGGCGCGAACAAGCGCGCGCTGAAGTCGCTGGCCGACATGATCAAGGGCAAGGGCGGGCGCTTCCGCCAGAACCTGCTCGGCAAGCGCGTCGACTACTCGGGCCGCTCGGTCATCGTCGTGGGCCCGCAGCTCAAGCTGCACCAGTGCGGGCTGCCCAAGCTGATGGCGCTCGAGCTGTTCAAGCCGTTCATCTTCCACAAGCTGGAAACGATGGGCGTGGCCACGACGATCAAGCAGGCCAAGAAATACGTCGAGAACCAGGAGCCGATCGTCTGGGACATCCTCGAAGAGGTGATCCGCCAGCATCCGGTCCTGCTGAACCGGGCCCCGACGCTGCACCGGCTCGGCATCCAGGCCTTCGAGCCCGTGCTGATCGAAGGCAAGGCGATCCAGCTGCATCCGCTGGTCTGCGCGGCCTTCAACGCCGACTTCGACGGCGACCAGATGGCCGTGCACGTGCCGCTGTCGCTCGAGGCGCAGCTCGAGGCGCGTGCGCTGATGCTCGCGTCGAACAACGTGCTGTTCCCGTCGAACGGCGAGCCGTCGATCGTCCCGTCGCAGGACATCGTGCTGGGCCTGTACTACACGACGCGCGAGAAGGTCAACGGCCGCGGCGAGGGCATGTTCTTCGCCGACGTGTCGGAGGTCCAGCGCGCCTACGACAACGGTGAAGTCGAGCTCGGCACGAAGATCTCCGTGCGCCTGGTCGAATACGCGAAGAACGGCGACGGCGATTCCGACGACTTCGTGGCCAACCCGATCCGTGTCGAAACGACGGTCGGCCGCGCGCTGCTGTCCGAGATCCTGCCCAAGGGGCTGCCGTTCTCGCTGATGAACAAGGCGCTGAAGAAGAAGGAGATCAGCCGCCTGATCAACGCGTCGTTCCGCCGCTGCGGGCTGCGCGAGACGGTGATCTTCGCCGACAAGCTGATGCAGAGCGGCTTCCGGCTCGCGACCCGGGCCGGCATCTCGATCGCGATCGACGACATGCTCGTGCCTTCGCAGAAGGTCGACATCCTCGGTGCCGCCGAGCACGAGGTCAAGGAGATCGAGCAGCAGTACACGTCGGGCCTGGTCACGCAGGGCGAGCGCTACAACAAGGTCGTCGACATCTGGGGCCGCGCCGGCGACATGGTCGGCAAGGCGATGATGGAGCAGCTCGCGACCGAAGACGTCGTCGATCGCAAGGGCGCCACCGTCAAGCAGGAGTCGTTCAACGCGATCTACATGATGGCCGACTCGGGCGCGCGCGGCTCGGCGGCGCAGATCCGGCAGCTCGCCGGCATGCGCGGCCTGATGGCCAAGCCGGACGGCTCGATCATCGAGACGCCGATCAC
>JAAZBL010000380.1 GCA_012513825.1 Limnobacter sp.
CAGCGCTCGCCGTCGCGGGAGGCGCCGCGGTGACGCTGCGCGAGATCTGGACGCTGCTGCGCGAAACGGTCGCCGCGTGGGTCGACGACTATGCGCCGAGCATGGGCGCCGCGCTCGCCTACTACACGATCTTCTCGATCGCCCCGGTGCTGCTGATCGTGATCTCGGTCGCCGGGCTGGTGTTCGGCGAGGACGCCGCGCGCGGCGAGATCTTCGAGCAGCTGCGCGGCCTGATGGGCGAGCGCGGTGCCGGTGCCGTCCAGGAGATGCTGCGCAGCGTCAACCGCCCCGGCGAGGGGCTGACCGCCGCGGTCGTCGGCGGTGTCGCACTGCTCGTCGGGGCCACGACGGTTTTCGGCGAGTTGCAGGCTTCGCTCGACCGGATCTGGCAGGTGAGGGCCGACCAGCGGCCCGGCGGCCTGTGGCAGTTGCTGCGCAAGCGGCTGCTGTCCTTCGGGCTGATCCTGGGCATCGGTTTCCTGTTGATCGTTTCGCTGGTCGCCAGTGCGGCGCTGGCTGCGCTGTCGACCTGGTGGAGCCCTTACTTCGGCGATTGGCTGAAGATCGCGCAGCTCCTGAACGCCGTGCTGTCGTTCACGATGATCGCCGTCGTGTTCGCGCTGATCTACAAGCTGATGCCCAGCGTGCGCGTCGCCTGGCGCGACGTGCTGATCGGCGCGGTGGTCACCGCGCTGCTGTTCACGATCGGCAAGTACCTGATCGGCCTCTACATCGGCCGCAGCGCGGTCGCTTCGGCCTACGGCGCGGCCGGATCGCTCGTCGTGCTGCTGCTGTGGGTCTACTACTCGGCGCAGATCTTCCTGTTCGGCGCCGAATTCACCTGGGTCTACGCGCACCGGCACGGCTCGTTCCGCAAGGACGCAGCCGACGCGCAGCCGCTTCCGACCGCCGGTGCGCCGTCGGGCGAAGCGGAGCCAGCGCCGTCGGCCGACGTGTCGGCGCAGACGACGATCGAGGCGCCGGCTGGTGCGCGATCGGCCGACGCCGATCCGGGCGCGTCCGCCGGGCGCAGGCGCCTGTTCGGGCTTCGTGCCGCAGCGAGGAGACGGCGATGAACGGCGCCCGCGCCGACAGCGCGCTGCAGAGGGCCTGGCCGATGCCGACCGCCCGCAGTTCGGGGTTCGACCGCGGCGAAAAGCCGTTTCCGCGCGATCCGCGACTGTAGCTCGACGCCTGCCAGCGGCCCTGAGCCCCGGTTGGCCCGCTACGACAACCGGGTTATGCTGTACCGCAGCGCGGCCGGCCGCAGCCGGGCCGCGCGTCTCCTCAACTCGAACACGGCGGAAGAACGATGCCAACCGTCGCCGAAATCCTGAAGTCGAAGGCCGACAACACGGTTTATTCGCTGGAGCCCGACGCGTCGGTCTACGACGCGCTGAAGCTGATGTCCGAAAAGAACATCGGCGCCCTGCTGGTCATCGAAGAGGGCCGCATCGTCGGGATCTTCTCCGAGCGCGACTACGCCCGCAAGATCGTGCTGATGTCCAGGTCGTCGAAGGAGACGCCGCTGCGCGACATCATGACGAAATCGGTGCGCTTCGTTACACCGGACGAAACCAACGAGCAGTGCATGGCGCTGATGACCGAGAACCGGCTGCGTCACCTGCCGGTGCTCGACGGCGACAAGCTGATCGGCATCGTCTCGATCGGAGACCTCGTCAAGGCGATCATCTCCGAGCAGCAGTTCATCATCGAGCAGCTCGAGCACTACATCACCGGCGGCGGGCGCTGAGTCCCCGGGTTCGAGTGCAATGGTCGCATGCGGCCGCCTCGGCCGACTGATCCCGCGCAGAAAGCAGGAAGGGCCGCTCCCTGGAGCGACCCTTCTGCCCGGGGGCTCGATGTCCTGACGGACGCGCTGCGCTAGCAACCGGGCTGCATCACGGCTCGAACCGGAAACCCGGGCCGATCGCCGCGTCGGCCGGGATCGGCGGAAGGTCGGCGAACAGCGACGGGTGATCCTCCATCACCTTCAGCATGTGCTTCGGTTCGATGTGCTTGTTCACGTCGAAGGTCGACTTGAGAAAACCGAGGCGATGCAGTCGATCCTGCGCGGTCCACAGCGCCCGGTAGTTGTTCGCCGACAGGCGACGGTCGGCCTGCTGGATGTTGAACTCCATCGCGGCTTCGGCGATCTCCGGCTTCAGCCCCGGAATCCAGCGGGTCGCGACCTGCGCGGCCTGCTTCGGATTCGCGCGCATCCAGTTGTCGGCTTCGGACAGGGCGGCAAGGAACTTCTCGATCGTCTCGCCGTTCTTCTCGACCCACGCGCGGGTGGCCACGTTGAAGCCCAGGTAGGAGATCACGTCGCCACCGCGGATCACCTCGACCGCACCGGGAACGTCCTTCAGCGCGACGATCGGCCACGGATCCCAGGCCGAAAACGCATCGATGCCCTTGGCCAGCAGCGCGACCGTCATGTCGGGTGGCGGCGTGTTCACGAGCGTGACGTCGTCGGGCGTGAGCCCGGCCTTCTCGAGCAGCGCGAGAATGTACAGATGGTTGATCGTGCCGAACGAGGCGGCGATCTTCTTGCCCTTCAGCGACTTCAGGTCGCCTTTCGAAATCCCCGAATCCTCGCGCGCGATCAGCGCCATCGTCGCGTCGGAGCCGAGTTTCGTCGCGTTGCCGCTGTAGTTGCCGAGCGCGACGAGGTCCATCCCGCGCAGCACCGCTCCGATCATCGGCACGCCCACCTGCACGATTTCGCTTTCGCCGGCCTGAAGCGCGTTCAGCGCGTCGACGCCGGTGGCATAGGGGCGGGCGATCGTGACGTCGAGTCCATGCTTCTCGAAGAAGCCGCGCTCGAGCGCGATCGGCAGCCCGACCTGGTCGATGCCGGTGACCATGCCTGCCTTCACCTTGACCAGGTCCTGCCCGTGACTCGCCGAGGCGAGCAGCAGTGCGCCGGCGAACATCAGCGCCTTCCGGAACATTCTCATTGCGGTCTCCTCCTACTGGTCGGTTGGAAGCGGATCGATGCGCGATACCCAGTAATACCGCGCGATCTCGTTCAGCCGGGCCGGGTCGACGCCGCGAACCTCGACCGACTGGTCCTGCGTGCCGGACACGCGTCCGAAACGCTGGAAGGTCAACACATGGAAGCGCTCGGGCACGAACGGCAGCGTCACGAGCAGGTTCACGCGTCGGCTGTCGCGGTCGATCCCGTCCGATATCTTGCCCGGCGCGGCGATGGACAGCCAGGCCTGCCAGGCAAGCCACGCACCGAGCACGGCGAGCAGGATGCGGACGCGGGTCGAACCCAGGATCTGCTTCACGCGGCACGCACCTGCTGGAGGACGCGTGTGGACAGCGCCTTGAAGTCTTCGTCCTCGACCAGGGCGTCCCAGCGCCGCGGATGCGCGAGCGGAACCTCGATCTCGCACTTGACGAGACCGCCCGACAGGACGACGACGCGATTGGCCAGGAATACGGCCTCGGCCACGTCGTGCGTGATGAACAGCACCGTCGTGCGCCGTTCCTGCCAGATGCGCGTCAGCTCCTCCTGCAGCGTCATCCTCGTCTGCGCGTCGACGCTCGCGAAGGGCTCGTCCATCAACAGCACGTCGGGGTGGTTGGCGAGCGCGCGAACCACGCCGACCCGCTGCTGCATGCCACCCGACAGTTCGTTCGGATAGCGGTCGGCGGCATCGGCGAGACCGGCCAGCTCGAGGAACTCGCGCGCGATCCGTTCGCGCTCGCCCTTGCCGACGCCCCGCATCTTCGGGCCGAAGGCGACGTTGTCGAGCACGGTTTTCCACGGAAACAGCGCGAACGACTGGAAGACGACGCCGCGGTCTGCGCCCGGCCCGCTGACCGGCTTGCCGTCGACGAGGATCTCGCCGCCGCTGGCCGGCAGGAATCCGGCGACCATGTTCAGGATCGTCGTCTTGCCGCAGCCCGAGGGGCCGACGATCGAGACGAACTCGCCGGCCTGCACGGCGAGCGATACGTCGCGGATCGCGGTGACCTGCGATCCGGCGTAGGGATCGAAGTAGGTCTTCGACAGGTTCTTCAACACCAGGCTCTTCAAGGACAGCTCCCTCTTCGCTTGCTTCCGGCCGGTTTCCTAGTGTCGCTGCACCATGCCCCAGCGCTGCCCGGTCGCCCGCTCGATCGGCGCCAGCACCCAGGCGTCGACGATGTACCAGAGCAGGCCGAGCACGATCATCCCGAGCAGGATCTCGACGACCGATCCGGCGCGCCGCGCGTCGAACATCAGGAAGCCGATGCCGCTGGTCCCGACGATGATCTCGGCGGCGATCAGCGCGCGCCAGCCGTATCCCAGCCCGTTGCGCAAGCCGGTCATGATGTTGGGCAGTGCGCCCGGCAGCACGACCTCCCAGACCACGCGTGCCGGCGAGGCGCCGAGGCTGCGCGCCGCCCGGTGCAGTTCGAGCGGGACCGAACGCACGCCCAGCACCGTGTTCAGCACGATCGGAAACAGCACCGTGTAGACGATGACGAAGGTCATCGTCGTGAGGCCGAAGCCGAACCAGATCAGCAGGATCGGCAGCCAGGCGATGTCGCCGATCGCCTGGAAGAACAGCAGGATCGGCCAAAGCGCCTTGTGCGCTCGGCTGCTCAGCCCGACCAGCACGCCGAGCGGAATGCCCAGCGCGATACCGACGGCTGCGCCGACCGCCAACCGCGTCACGCTGTCGCCCAGGTAGGCGGGCAGGATGCCCTTGTAGGTCAGCGAGAAGAACGCGCGCACGACCTCGGGCGGACCGGGGAAGAAGGCGCGCGGAAAGAGCTCGGCGGCTGCCAGCGCCCACCACAGCGCGATCAGCGGCACGAAGGGCAACAGCGACTGCAAGGCGGGCCAGCGGCTCGTCCAGCGCGTCCACGGTGCGCGGACATGGCGCGCCCACCAGCTTGCCGACGCGTTCATGCCGCTCGCACCATGCCCCAGCGCTCCATCGTCGCGCGCTCGAGCGGCACCAGCAGCAGGCGGTCGATCGCAAGCCACAGCGCGCCGATGACGATCATGCCGAGGACGATGACCTCGGTGCGATAGAAGTCGCGGGCGACGAACAGCATGTAGCCGAGCCCGACGTTGGTGGCGATCATCTCGGCGGCGATCAGCCCGCGCCAGGCGAAACCGAGGCCGGTGCGAATCCCGGTCACGATGTTCGGCAGCGCGCCGGGCAGCAGCACTTCGGTCAGGATCTGCCAGCGGCCTGCGCCCAGCGATGCGGCGGCGTTGCGCAGCGGCATCGGAATGCTCGCCACGCCGAGCAGCGTGTTGTAGGCGACGACGAAAAAGACGGCGTTGAAGATCACGAAGACGATCGCACCGAAGCCGTAACCGAACCACAGCGTCGCGATCGGGATCCACGCGATGCCGGCGAGCACCGAGAAGAAGCGGAACACCGGCGTGAAGAACGCCGAGATCGCCGGGCTCACGCCCATCGCCACGCCGCAGGGAATCGCCAGCACGAGTCCGATCAGCGTGCCGACGAACACGCGCCACATGCTCGCCGCCACGTGCCGCAGCAGCGAGCCATCGGCAACGGCCTCGATGCCGGCCTGCCCGACCGCTCCGATGCCCGGAAAGACGCGCGGATCGACGTCGAAGGTCCGGACGACGATCGCCCACAGGACGGCGAGCGCCAGCAGCGGCAGTGAGAAAAGGACTGCCGACGCGAGTCTTCGCATCGGGTGTCTGCTCCAGTGATCGTTCTCGGATTCGCCCGCTCGGGGCGCGGCAACACGGGATGAGACCGGGTCGAGCCGGCAGGTGTCAAGCGCGCAGGCTGCACGCGGCGGCCCGATTGACCGCGGCGGGGCGGTTCCGGAACGGCGGCGGAAGCGGCGGGCGCGGAACGCGCATCCATTCGCAAGCGACTTCCTGCTTTTCGTGCAAGGAATCCGTCCCACCGGTACCGGGGGCCTGGTCGTGGATGCGCTCGCGCGGAGGGCCGTAGGTTCAGCGGAGCAGGCGACCCGACCGTTCGGGTAACGGAACTTGATGCAGGGCTTGCATGAGCGCCAGAAACAGGAAAGGGGTTAGCGTCTCGCGACGCTAACCCCTTGATTCTTTGGTGCCGATGCCCGGACTCGAACTGGGGACCTTCGCATTACGAATGCGCTGCAAATAGTGTTTGCAGGTATTCCGAGCCGTTGATAGAATCGCCTTGCAAATCATATAAATCAACGATTTACGTCGCATCTGCCGAGCAGATGGCCTGACAAGCGTTGATTGGTGTTCGAAAAATTCGCTTACAAGGCGCTTACATGGCAAAGGTC
>JAAZBL010000381.1 GCA_012513825.1 Limnobacter sp.
CGTTCGAGGCGCTGGCCGACGGTGGCGAGGTCCGCATGCCGCTCGGCAAGACCTTCTGGTCGCCGCGCTTCGGCATGCTGACCGATCGCTTCGGCGTCGACTGGATGGTCATGGTCGCGAGCGAGGATACCGCGGGCTGACCGCGAGCCTGTTCGCAAGCCTCCTAGGCGCAAGCGCGTCCGGACAGGGCGCGCGAAACGTCGCTGGTACGCTGGCGCAAATCCTCGCCGAGCCGACGGATCGCGGCCTTGTCGAACTGCGCGCTGAATCCGACCGCGCTGATGGCCATCACGGCTTCGCTGCTCGCATCGACGATCGGCGCGGAGATCGTGGTCACGCCCTTCACGTAGTTGCCGTCGTCGACCGCATAGCCGATTTCGCGGACCTTGCGCACCTGGGCGCGATACTCGTCGAAGCTCGGAGGGTCGCCCCAGCGCAGCGCATCGATCCGTTCCTTCAATTGCTCGTCGGGCAGCGACGAGTACGCCGCCATGCAGCGCCCGAGCGCGGCAATGTACATCGGAAGTCGTTGTCCGATGCTCATGTGGACGCGGATCGCCGCGCTGTTCTCGGCGAGGTCGACGAGCACGACGCGCTCCTGCCGCGTGCGTTGCCATAGCGTCGCCGTCACCCGGTAGTCGGTCGCGATCGCTTCCAGATGCGGGCGCAGCATGCGCACGATCGACGCCTGCTCGAGCGCCCCCTTGGCGAGTTCGACGAGGCCCAGTCCGACCGCATAGGTCTTCGTGCGATCGTCGAAGGTCACGAGCCCTTCGTGCACGAGCGTCTTCAGCAGATTGAAGCAGGTGCTCGAATGCAGGTTCAGGTCGCGCGCGACGCGCGTCACGCCGACCGGCGTTCCGGCCGCGATCAGGTAACGCAGGACGCCCAGGCCGGTGCTCAGCGCGCCGACGAGTTTTTCGGGGGCTCGGGAAGTACTCATGCTGTGCCGATGGAATTCGAGCGCGATTCTCCCATGGGCGCGCGCCTTCGAAGTCCTCCTGCCGAAGTCCGTGTCGCGACCATTGCCGTCAGGGGCGCGCCAGCTCGACGACGGCATCGACCGCGACCGCCCCCTGGCCCTCGGCGAAGACCTTGACCGGATTGATGTCGATCGATGCCACTCGTTCGCGCCATTCGAGGATCGCGTTGCCCAGGTTCACGGCCATCCGACAGAAGGCTTCGGTGTCGGCCGGAGGTTCGCCGCGCAGACCCGCCAGGATCGGCGCAATGCGCAGTCGTGCCAGCGCGTCGGCCACTTCCCATTCGCCGAACGGCGGAACCAGCAGCCGGAAATCCTGCAGCGCTTCGAGATAGACGCCGCCGTCGCCCACGAGGACGACCGGGCCGAAGACCGGGTCGACCCGCGCGCCCAGGGCCAGCTCGTGTCCGCCGCGAAGCATGCTCGCCACCAGCACGCCCGAGTAACGGGCACCGAGCCTGCGAACGCCGGCTTCCAGGCGCTCGGCCTGCTCGCGCACCTGCGATTCTTCCGAAAGGTCCAGAGCGACAAGGTCGTGCTCGCTCTTGTGGAGGATGTCCGGCGAGCACCCCTTCAAGACGACCGACGCGCCGATGTTTCGCCATGCCGCGACGGCCTCGTCGGGTGTCCGGCAGAGTGCGAACCGGACGGTCTGCAGCCCCGCGCTGCCGAGCAGTCCCAGGCTTCGTGCCTCGTCGAGCATCGCCGGGCCCGTCGACTCCGGCGGTGCCGCAGGTGCGGGCGGCGTGGCGCGCGGTCCGCCGGCTTGCGGGGCGCGGCGATTGCGCTGGCGCCGCAGCGCGTAGTTGGCGACGACGTTCAGTGCCTGCAGTGCCTCGCGTTCGCGCTCGTAGGTCACGAGGCCGTGCCCATCGAAGGATTCGCGCACGCTCGCCTGGTGCGCGGCAACCGCCACCGTGACGTCGTTGCCGGCGGCGAAGGCTGCAAGCGCCTTCGCATAGCCGTCGACGTCGTAGCCGGCACCCGCGACCGGCAGCGAGAACATCAACAGGTGCAGGCTGTTCGCGCGTGCGAGCGCATCGAGCGCTCCCGGAAACAGGTTCCGGTCGGTGAGCATGGCGCCGGTCAGGTCGACCGGGTTGGCGGCGCTGCTGAATCCCGGCAGCACTTCTTCGAGGCTTCGAGCGGCCTCGCCGTCCAGCGTCAGCAGCGGAAGGTCGAGCTCGTCGGCCGTATCGGCGGCCATCACGCAGCTCGCCCCGGAACTGCTCATGGCGACGAGGTTGCGGCCGCGCGGCATGTGCGCCCCGACGCAGAGCGCCGCGACCGAAACCGCTTCGTAGGGATCGACCGCGCGAATGATGTCGTGTTTCGCGAAGAAGGCGTCGACGATCCGGTCCTCGGTCGCCATCGCGCCGGTATGAGAGGACGCCGCGCGCTGGCCGCTTGCGCTGCGGCCGCCCTTGATTGCGATGACCGGAACCCCGCGCTCCGAAGCGCGGGCCGCGGCCTCAGCCAGCAACTCCGGATCGGCGATCGACTCGAGGTACAGGATCGCGGCGCGAATGTCTTCGTCTTCGACGATCTCGCGCAGCAGCTCGACGGCGGTGACGTCGGCCTCGTTGCCCGTTGCGTGGACGTAGCGGGAGAAGATGCCGCGCGAATGCGCGAGCGTGTAGACCGATTGCGTGGCTGCGCCGCTCTGCCCGACGATGGCCAGCGGTCCGTCGCGGCCCGGTTGTTCGTGGAAGATCGTGGCGAAGTTCGCGATCGTGCCGTTGGCGAAGTTGGCGAGGCCCTGGCAGTTCGGGCCGACCAGGCGCGTGCCTGCGGCGCGGCAGGCGGCGACCATCCGCTGCTGCAGGATCCTGCCTTCGCTCCCCGATTCGGCGAAACCGGAGGCCACGACGACGACCACGGGGACGCCGGCGGCCGCGCACGCTTCGACCATCGCGAGACCCGCTGCGCCGCCGACGGCGACGATGACGAGTTCCGGAACTTCGGGCAGCGCCGCCAATGCAGCATAGGCGCGCAGGCCCTGGACCTGCGCGCGAGCTGGATTGACCGGATAGATGCGCCCGGCGAAGCCGTATCGCTTCAGGAATGCGATCGGCCGTCCACCGGCCTTGTGCGGATTGTCGGATGCGCCCAGGATGGCGACCGACGCAGGCGCGAAGGCCTTGACCAACTTGCTCATTCATCCTCCGGATGAAAGGATGGCGCAATCCGCAGATGTACGGGGGCCGGGGTCGTGACCTCTCCGGTGCGCCGGCGAAGCGTATTCGGTGTGGAGAACGATATTCGCAGACGCGAATAATATGCACACATCTCCGGCGCGTCAATCCCGGCAAAGCGAGAGGCCCCGTGCTCGCGCCAGTTGTTGACGGTCGAAATGGTTAGCGGCTAAGCTTTCGCCATATCGAATTTTCTTCGCGATAGCGAATCCCGATGAGCCTGAACTTCGAGTTCTCCGCCGAACACGAGGCCGTGCGCGACACGATTCGCCGGCTGTGCAGGGACGAACTCGGTCCGCTGGTCAGCGAGGCCGAAGAGACCGAGACCTTCCCGGCATCGGTATTCCGTCGCTGGGGGGAGCTGGGGCTGCTCGGAGTGCGCTATCCCGAATCCGACGGCGGCAGCGGCCTGGACAAGATCAGCGACTGCATCGTGCGCGAGGAGCTCAGCTACATGAGCCAGGCTTTCGCCACGAGCTGGTCGGCCCATACCCACCTGGGCATCTGGCCGATCTGGAAGATCGGAACCGCGGAGCAGCGCCGCCGTTTCTTCGTGCCGGCGCTCGAAGGCGCGAAGATCGCCGGCTTCGGCCTCAGCGAGCCCGACGGCGGCTCGAACGTGCGAGCGATGAAGACGCGCGCCGAACGCGCAACCGGCGGCTGGAAGCTCAACGGCAGCAAGCTCTACATCACGAATGCGACGATCGCCGACTTCCTGCTGGTGGCCGCGCGAACCGACCCCGAACTGAAGCCGCAGTCGATCAGCCTGTTCATCGTCGAGCTGCCGAACGCCGGCTTCGAGATGCACAAGCTTCGCAAGGAGGGCATCCGCTCGTCGGAAACGGCGCTGATCCACATCACCGACGCGTTCGTGCCCCACGACTGCCTGCTCGGCGAGACGGTCGGCACGTATCCGGTGATCCTCGAGTCGCTGAGCGAGAATCGCGTCGGCGTCGCGGCGAACGCGCTGGGGATGGCGCGAGCCGCATTCGACGCCGCGCGCAGCTTCGCCGATACCCGGATCGTCGCCGGCAAGCGCGTCGGCGACTATCAGGCGATCGCGCACAAGCTGGCCGACATGTCGGCGCGGATCGAGGCGGCGCACTGGCTCGTCTACTACGGTGCCTGGCGCGTCGACCAGGGCACGCTCGACGCGGCCACTGCGGCCCGCGTGAAGCTGATCGCGTCGGAAACGGCGGTCGCGGTCAGCGAGCAGGCGATACGCATCCACGGCGGCGCGGGCATCATGCGCGAATATCCGGTCGGCCGCATTCACCGCGATGCGCTGGTCTACGTGATCGGCGAAGGCACCAGCGAGGTACAACGCAACATCATCGCGCGCGACCTGGGATTCAAGCCGTGACGATGCACGCGTTCATCACCGGCGCCTTCGATACCGAAGTCGGCGAGCTTCCGGGCAGCAGCTGCATGGGTCTGCACGCACAGGCGGCGATCGGCGCGGTCGCCGATGCCGGCCTGAAGCTGTCGGATATCGACGGGGTGCTGTGCGCCTATTCGTTCACCGAGCCGCACCTGATGCTCGCTTCGGTCTTCTGCGAGTACATGGGCATCCATCCCGGCTACAGCGCGGCGATCCAGGCCGGCGGGGCGAGCGCCTGCATCATGATCATGCAGGCCGCAGCGCTCGTCGCCAGCGGGCAGTGCGAGCACGTGCTGGTCGTGACCGGCGACAACCGCCTGACCGGCATGTCGCGCGACGGCGCCGTCGCGGCCCTGGCCGAGGTCGGCCACCCGCAGTTCGAGCGACCGTTCGGCATCAGCGTGCCGGCCTCCTACGCGCTGGTCGCCCGGCACTACATGCACGAGACCGGCGTCACGTCGGAGCAGCTTGCCGCGATCGCGGTCGAGCACCGCCGCCATGCCGGCCGCCATCCGAAGGCGCACAAGCGCGAGCCGATCACCGTCGACCAGGTGCTCGCTTCGAAGACGATCGCGACGCCGCTGCACATGCTCGACTGCTGCCTGATCTCCGATGGCGGTGCGGCGCTCGTCGTCAGCAGCCGGGCTGCCGCACGCGACTGCCGGGGCGCGCCGATCGAGATCCTCGGCGCCGGACAGGGGCATACGCACGAACACATCGTCGCCGCGCCGAGCCTTGCAGACTTCGGCTGCAAGGCGTCGTCGAAGGCCGCGTTCGAGCGCGCCGGCGTCGGATGTGCCGACATCGACGTCGCCGAAATCTACGATTCGTTCACGATCACGCTCGCCGTCGAACTCGAGTCGATCGGCTTCTTCGAACGCGGCGAGGCCGGCGCTGCCGCCGAACGCGGCGATCTCGGCCTCGGCGGACGGCTGCCCTGCAACACTCACGGCGGCCTGCTGTCCTACGGGCACTCGGGCGCGGCCGGCGGCATGTTCCATGCGGTCGAGGCCGTGCACCAGCTGCGCGGCCGCGCCGGCGCACGCCAGGTCGACGGCGCAAGGCTCGCATTCGTCCACGGCGACGGGGGCATCCTGTCCGCCCACTGCTCGCTCGTGCTGGGAGCCCACTGAATGAACCGGCCTCTGCCCCGTCCGACCGCGGAAACGAAACCGTTCTGGGAAGGCTGCGCGAACGGCGTCCTGCGTTTCCAGTCCTGCGCACTTTGCGGCACCGTGCAGCGCATCCCGCGCTCTCTGTGCTCGGGCTGCCACGGCGATGCGCTTGCCTGGCACGAGTCGAGCGGATACGGCCGCGTGCTCAGCCACACGACCGTGCACCGCGCGCCCACGCCGGCGTTTCGCGACGAAGTGCCGTACGTGATCGCGTTGATCGACATGGACGAAGGCTTCCGGCTGATGGCCAACGTCGCCGGTGGCCCGGCCGCAGGCATCGGAATCGGCTCGCGCGTGGAGATCGGGTTTCGCGAAGTCGATGGCACGATGCTTCCTCACGCCCAGGTGTGTCCATGACCCAGCCCATCCTCTGGAACGACTTCCGGCCCGGCGCTTCGCTGGGCGAGATCACGCAGCCGTTCGACGATTCGCTGGCCAGCGCCTGGCGTGGCATCTTCGGATCGGCCGATGCCGGCACGCCTGCCGAAGGGGCGGGCATCGCGGTGGCGATGATGATGCGCGGCTACCTGGGCGTCGTCACGCCTCGTCCGCCGGGCAACGTGCATGCGCGCCAGCGATTCACGCTCGACGCGGTTCCGCGGCAGGGCGAGCCGGTCCGCACCGTCGTCAACTGCCTGTCGAAAGAGATCAAGCGCGAGCGCCGCTATGTCGAGCTCGGCGTTCGCGGCACCGGCGACGCTGGCCGATCGATCTACGCGGGCATCCTCACTCTGATCTGGGCGGCCTGACCATGACGACCCAACTTCGAGCGGTTTCGCTGACTGCCGATGCCGACGTGATCCGCGCCTACGGCGAGCTGACCGACGACTTCAATCCGATCCACATCGACCCGGAGTTCGCGGCCAGGACGCCGATGGGCGGCTGCATCGCTCACGGAACGATGTCGATCTGCCTGCTCTGGCAATCGCTGTTCCGTTCGCTGGGAGACGCTGCCGCGCAGCGCGTCGAACTCGATGTGCGCTTCGTGAAGCCCGTGCGGGTCGGAGAAACGATCCATGCCGGCGGCGAACTCGAGCCGGGCGACAGCGCTTGCTATCGCGTCTGGGTGCGTGGCGACGACGGCGTCGATCGCCTCGTCGGCACCGCGAGGTTGCTGTCCGGAGGGATGTCCGCATGAGCACGAGCAGCAAGTCCGGCAAGGCGGCCGGCCGGACAGCCGGCGATGCCGCCGGCGCGCGCCGCGAATCGCTGGTCGCGCTCTACCGGACGATGGCGCTGGTGCGCGAGGTCGAGCAGGCGCTCAGCCGACTGTTCGCGAACGGCGAAGTACCCGGCTTCATCCACCTGAGCCTCGGGCAGGAAGCGATCGCCGCCGGCGTGACGAGCGCGATGGAACCGCAGGATTCGCTGGCGACGACGCATCGCGGGCACGGCCACGTGCTCGCACGCGGTATCGACGTCGACGGCTTCTTCAAGGAGATCATGGGCCGGGCCGGAGGCCTGTGCAAAGGCCGCGGCGGGTCGATGCACGTTGCCGACCTGAGCCTCGGCATCCTCGGCGCCAACGGCATCGTGGGCGCCGGGATTCCGATCGCGTTGGGCAGTGCGATCGCGCATGCGACACGCAGGACCGATGGCGTCGCCGTCGCCTTCTTCGGCGACGGAGCGATGGCCGAAGGCGTGCTGCACGAAACGCTGAACATGGCGGCGCTGTGGAAAGTGCCTCTGATGCTGGTCTGCGAGAACAACGGCTGGTCGGAGTTCTCGCCGACGTCGCGTCAGTTCGCGGCGAAGCTCGAAGCGCTGGCGGCGGCCTTCGGAATCGCCTACGCACGGGTCGACGGCAACGACGCGCCGGCGGTGGCCGAGGCGGCCCGCGAGGCGTGCGCCGCGCTGCGCGCCGGCCGGGGCCCGTTCGTGCTCGAGTGCATCACGCATCGCGTGAGAGGCCACTACGAAGGCGATCCGCAGAAGTACCGCGACGCCGACGAGCTGCAGGCGCTCGAGGGCAAGGATCCGCTCGCCCGCATGCGCCGGGTGCTGGGTGAAGCCGGGGTTCCCGACAGCCGGGTGCAGGGGATCGACGACGAGATCCGGGCCCGCGTCGAAGCTGCGATCGAAGCGGCCCGCGCCGACGAACCGCCCGCCTTCGCCGATGCGGTGGGCGACGTCTACACCTCGATCGGCGCGGAAATCCGGCAATGAGCGCGCAGGAAATCAGGTACGTGCAGGCCGTGGCGCAGGCCTTGCGCGACAGCCTCGAGGCCGACGAGCGGGTCATGGTGCTGGGCGAGGACATCGCCGCGGCGGGCGGTTCGTTCAAGGCGACCCGCGGATTGCTCGAAGCGTTCGGACCCGAGCGCGTCCGCGATACGCCGATTTCCGAGGCCTCGATCGTCTCGGCCGCGGTCGGCGCCGCGCTGACCGGCATGCGTCCGGTCGTCGAGATCATGTTCATGGACTTCGTGACGCTCGCGATGGATGCGCTGGTCAACCAGGCGGCCAAGGCGCGCTTCATGTTCGGGGGACAGGGCAGCGTGCCGATGGTGCTGCGCACGCCGCACGGCGGTGGCCTGAGTGCGGGTCCGCAGCATTCGCAATGTCTCGAAGCCTGGCTTGCGCACGTGCCCGGCCTGAAGGTCGTCTGCCCGTCGACGCCGCAGGACGCGTATTCGCTGCTGCGCGCCGCGATCGCCGATCCCGACCCGGTCGTCGTCGTCGAGCACAAGGCGCTCTACGGCCAGAAGGGGCCGGTCGAACCGAGCGTCGCGCGCATCGGCGAAGCACGGATCGTCCGGCCGGGCCGCGACCTGACGCTGGTCAGCTACGGCGCGACCGTGGCCGTCTGCATGCAGGCCGCCGAAGCGCTGGCCCGCGAAGACATCGAGGCCGAGGTCATCGACCTGCGATCGATCCAGCCGTGGGACCGCGAAACGGTGCTGGCGTCGCTGGCGCGCACGCATCGTGCCGTCGTCGTGCACGAAGCGGTGACGGCCTTCGGCGTCGGCGCCGAAATCGCCGCCTGCCTGTCCGACGAAGGCTTCGACGATCTCGATGCGCCAGTACTGCGCGTCGGTGCGCCGTTCATGCCCGTGCCCTTCGCGAGTTCGCTGGAAAAGGGCTACGCGGTGAATGCCGAAGCGGTCATCGCGGCCGCGCGCAAGACACTGAACTGAACCGTCCGAACCGGGAGGAGACACCCATGTCCGAGACCGCAGCCCTGGTCCTTTGCGAGCGGCGCGGCCCCGTCGGCCTGCTGACGATCAATCGACCGAAAACGCTGAACGCGCTGAACGTCGACACGCTGCAGGCACTGGAATCGGCGTTGGCCGATCTCGAAGCCGACGAGACGGTCCGCGCGATCGTCGTCACCGGCGCCGGCGAGCGCGCATTCGTCGCCGGCGGCGACATCGCCGACCTCGACAGTCGGCAGGGGCTTGCCCACTACCAGGAGTTCGCCGAGGTCATCCATCGCGTGTTCCGTCGCTTCGAGATCAGCGACAAGCCGACGATCGGCGCCATCAACGGCTGGGCACTGGGGGGCGGCACCGAGTTGCTGTTGACGCTCGACATCAGGCTCGTGGCGCAGGAGGCCCGGCTGGGCCTGCCGGAGATCACGCTGGGGCTGTTCCCCGGTGCCGGCGGCACGCAGCGGCTGATCCGGCAGATCCCGCTGTGTCGCGCCAAGGAGATGATGTTCTGCGGCGAGCAGATCAGTGCCGAGGAGGCCGTCGCGCTCGGCCTGTGCAACCGGACCGTGCCGCGCGAGCGCCTGCTCGACGAAGCGATCGCGATGGCGACGAAGATCGCCGAGAAGTCGCCGCTGACGCTGAAGCTGCTCAAGCGCAGCCTGCGCGACGGCGCCGAAATGCCGCTGCCGATGGCCCTGTCGCACGAGCAGGCGATGATCGGCCTCGTCCTCGACAGCGAAGACGCGCACGAAGGTTGCCGCGCTTTCCTCGAAAAGCGGGCGCCGCGTTTCACCGGCCGCTGAAGATCGATGCGGCGCGAATTGCTGGTGCCCAAGCTCGGCCTGACGATGACCGAGGGCACGCTGGTCGAGTGGCTCGTGAAGCCGGGCGAATCGTTCCGGAGCGGCCAGAACATCTTCGTCATCGAGTCGGAGAAGGCGGCCACCGAGATCCCGGCCGAGGCCGACGGCGTGCTGCTCGAGACGACGGCCGAAGTCGGGACGACGCTGGTCGTGGGCGCGGTGATCGGCTACTGGGACGACCAGGCGCCTGCCGGCGATGCGGCGCGACAGGCTGATTCGCGCCCCGAAGGCGTGCGCACGATCGCGACACCGCTCGCTCGACGACTGGCCCGCGAGCGAGGCATCGACCTGGCGACGCTGACCGGTTCGGGCCCGCGAGGACGAATCCGGGCGCGGGACTTGCCCGAAACGCAACCCGGCGCTTCCGCTTCTTCGCAGGCGACCGCGGCCTCCGGCGCGCCGGCTCCTGCGCGAACCGACGCGTCGCGTGCGGCGAAGGAGGGACGAATCCCGCAGGCGACGACGCACGGGGCGCCCGCCAATGACCTGCGCGCCGCCACGTCGACCGAACAGACGATCGCCCGGCGCCTGGTCGCCGCCAAGCAGCAGATCCCGCACTTCTACCTCGCCGTAGAAGCCGAAGTCTCGGCCCTGCAGAAGCTGCGCGCGGAGCTCAACGCCGCGCAGTCCGACCAGCGCTTCACGATCAACCACTTCGTCCTCGCAGCCGTTGGCCGCGCGCTCGCGCAGATGCCCGAGGTCAATCGTGTCTGGACAGACGACGGCATCCTGAGCCTGCCGGCGGCCGACGTCGGGATGGCCGTCCATACCGAGCGCGGGTTGGTGGCCCCGGTGCTTCGCGACCTGGGCCGCCAGCCGCTGGCGCAGGTCGCCACCGCGGCCGCCGCCGCGGCCTCGCGTGCCCAGGCCGGGCGCCTCGGCGCGGCCGAGATGGCCGGTGGGGCCATCACCGTCTCCAACGCCGGCATGCACGGCGTGACCTACATGGCGTCGATCATCAATCCCGGGCAGGCGATGATTCTCGGCGTGGGCAGCGTGCGCGGCGTGTTCCGGCCCGACGAGCACGACGAGCCAAGGCTGCGGCGCGAACTCGGCATGGTGCTGTCGGCCGATCACCGGATACTCGATGGCGTCACCGCGCTGAAGTTCCTCGAGCGCGTCGTCTCGCTGCTCGAGCGCCCGCTGTGCTTGCTGGTCTGACCCGATGGCCGGCGAATTCGACGTTCTGGTCATCGGCGGCGGCCCCGGCGGCTACGTCGCGGCGCTGCGTGCGGCGCAGCTCGGACTGCGCACCGCGCTGGTCGAGCGCGAGCATCTGGGCGGCATCTGCCTGAACTGGGGCTGCATCCCGACGAAGTCCCTGCTGCACGCGGCCGACACGCTGAGGCGGATCCGCGGGGCCGATGCGCTGGGCATCGCGGTCGCCGAGCCTTCGGTGGATTTCGTGCGCGTGATGGATCGATCGCGCGCCGTTGCGCAACGGCTGAACCGCGGCGTTGCGCATCTGCTGCGCAAGGCCGGCGTCGCCGTTCTCGAAGGGCACGCCGCCTTCGAGGCCGACCGAGCCGTTCGGGTGCGCCTGGCCGACGGCAACGAAGAGCGCCTGCAGGCGCGCCACACGATCATCGCGACCGGCGCCCGTGCGAAGACGCTCGCGCAGCTTCCGTTCGACGGCGAGCGCGTCTGGAGCTATCGCGACGCGCTCTGCGCGCGCGAGCTGCCGCGTTCGCTGATCGTCGTCGGTGCCGGCGCGATCGGCATGGAGTTCGCCAGCTTCTACGCCACGCTCGGAACCCGGGTCACGGTCGTCGAGGCCGAGCCGCGGGTGCTGCCCGGCGGTGACTCCGAAGTGTCGGAGTTCGTCGGCAAGGCCTTCGCCCGCGACGGTATCGAACTGCGCACCGGCGCGCGCCTGCGAAGAGCAGAAGTCGATCCGGCAGGCGTGCGGGTGACGCTCGAGAACGCCGGCGGTCTCGAGACGCTGCAGGCCGAGCGCGCGCTGCTCGCGATCGGGCTCGCCGGCAACACCGAGGACCTCGGGCTGGTGCACACGCAGGTCCGCGTCGAGCGAAGCTTCATCGTGGTCGACGCCGCCGGCGCGACGCAGGTACCGGGAATCCACGCGATCGGCGACGTCGCGGGTCCACCGATGCTCGCGCACAAGGCGAGCCACCAGGCGCTGGCCTGCGTCGATCGGATCGCCAACGCGCGGGCGCACGGGCAGGCACCGGCGCCGCTGATCCCGGCCTGCGTCTACAGCCACCCGCAAAGCGCGAGCGTCGGACTGACCGAGGAACAGGCCCGCGCGAGCGGGCGGCCGTTGCGCGTCGGAAGGTTTCCGCTGGAAGCGAACGGCAAGGCCATTGCGATCGGCGAGGCCGCCGGCTTCGTCAAGACCGTTTTCGATGCCGATACCGGCGCCTTGCTCGGAGCGCAGATCGTCGGCGCCGACGCGCCGGAACTGATCCACGGCTTCGTGCTGGCAGGCACGCTGGAGGCGACCGAGGCCGAGCTGATCGAGACCGTGTTCCCGCATCCGACGGTGTCGGAAGCGATGCACGAATCGGTGCTCGCTGCATTCGGCAGGCCCCTGCACGTCTGATGGACCGAGGCGAGCGAACGCGAAGCCGGCCTCATCGAAGGAGACCTCCATGGACTTCCGACTGAACGACGAACAGAAGATGATGATCGAGTCGGCGCGCCAAGTCGGCGAGCGCTTCGGGCTCGACTACTGGCGCAAGCAGGACGCCGCGAAGGCGTTCCCCGCCGAGTACTGGCGCGCGGTCTGCGATGCAGGGCTGTGCGGGGTCGCGCTGCCGACCGAGCACGGCGGCAGCGGCCTCGGGATGATGGAGATGTCGCTGATCGTCGAGAGCCTCGCGGCGACCGGCGGGGGCTCGACGGTCGGGCAACTGTTCATGATCAATCCGATCTTCGGCGGCGTGTCGATCTCGCGCTTCGGCAACGAGCGGATGCGCGCCGAACTGCTGCCGAAGATCATCAGCGGCGAGATCAACTGCTGCATGGCGCTGACCGAGCCCGATGCCGGCACCAATACGCTCGAGATCACGAGCTTTGCTGCCGCCGACGGGGACGGCTGGCGCCTGAACGGTCGAAAGATCTGGATCACGGGCGTCGAAGCTGCAACGAAGATGCTGGTCATCGCGCGAACGAAGAAGGTGGCCGAATCGAGCTCGCGCACCGACGGCCTGTCGATGTTCCTGATCGACGTGGAGCGCGATGGCCTCAGCCACACGCCGATCGACAAGCTCGGTACCTGCACGCTCGATTCGAGCAGCGTCTTCTTCGACAACGTGCGCATCGAAGCCGACGAGCTCGTCGGAACGCTGCACAAGGGCTGGCGCGAACTGCTCGACGTGCTGAACACCGAGCGCATCGTGACCACGGCCGGCCTCGTCGGAACCGGCGAGCTCGCGATTCGCCTGGCGGTCGACTATGCGAACGAGCGCAAGGTATTCGGCGATCGGCCGATCAGCGCCTACCAGGGCCTGCAGTTTCCGCTCGCGCAGTGCCACGTCGAGGTCGAGGCGGCGCGGCTGCTGAACTACAAGGCGGCAAGCAACTTCGACATGGGCTTGCCCTACGGCAGCGAGGCCAACGCCGCCAAGCTGCTGGCCGCGCAGGCCGTGGCCCGTGCGACCGAGCGGGCAATGCAGACGATGGGCGGCATGGGCTATGCAAAGGAGTACCACGTCGAGCGGCTGTGGCGCGACTGCCGGCTCTTCCGCTTCGCACCGGTTTCGGAGGAGATGATCCTCAACTACGTGGCGAACCACGACCTGAAGATGCCGCGCTCGTACTGAGCCGCGGCCACGACGACCCCGAGGATGGGCCTGGCCGCCCACTGAGCACGCCAGGCTCGAGCGGACCCTCAATCGAGCGGAGAGAGACATGGTTTCCCTGAGCGCAAGCGTGGCCTGGTGGGCCCGCACCGAACCCGACAGGACCGCGCTCGTCTACGCGAATCAGCGCGTGTCCTACGGCGACTTGCAAGACCGCGTCGAAGCGGCAGCCGGCCTGCTGGCGGCGCAGGGCATACGGCCGGGCGACGTGGTCGCGCTGCTGATGAAGAACAGCGCAGCCTTCATCGAGCTGGCGCTGGCC
>JAAZBL010000382.1 GCA_012513825.1 Limnobacter sp.
AGGCGCTCTCGTCGCTGGCGAGGTAGACGACGATCGGCACGATCTCTTCGGCGGTGGCCAGCCTGCCCATCGGCTGGCGCGCGACGAACATCCTGCGGGCCTCGTCGACGTCGCCGAGCTGGCGCATGCGCTCGTGCAGGCTCGGCGTGTCGACGGTGCCCGGCGCGATGCAGTTGCAGCGAACGCCGCGCGTGACGAAGTCGGCCGCCACCTGCTTGGTCAGCCCGACGACCGCCGCCTTCGACGCGCCATAGGCGAAGCGGTTGGGCAGCCCGCGCAGCGACGAGCAGACCGAGGCCATGTTGACGATCGAACCGCCGCCCTTGTCGAGCATCTTCGGCAACGCGGCGCGGATCGTCTTGTACATCGAGCGCACGTTGATCGCGAAGCTCGCATCCCAGTCGCGATCCTCGCATTCGAGGATCGTGCCCTGATGGACGTACCCGGCGCAGTTGAACAGCACGTCGAGCGGCGCCAGCGCGCCGATCGTGTCGGCGATCGCCGCATCGTCGGTGACGTCGAGGCGCGCCGTGACGATCTCGAGCCCGCCGGTTCGCGCTTCGTCGGCCAGCGAGGCGAGCAGATCCTCGCGCAGATCGGTGGCGACGACGCGGGCGCCTTCGCGCGCCATCGCGAGCGCCGCCGCGCGCCCCATCCCCTGCGCTGCCGCGGTCACGAACGCGTGCTTGCCCTGCAGTCGCGCTGCCATCCGTCTCCTCCTCGTTGTCTGACGACCGAAAGCCGCAAGCGTAGCGCAGCGCGGCGTTCAGCGCACATCGAACTGCATCGCGGCGAGCCGCGAATAAAGCCCGCCGGCCGCGGCGAGCGTGTCGTGACTGCCGGTCTCGACGATGCGGCCGCGGTCGAGCACGACGATGCGATCGGCATCGACGACGGTGGCCAGGCGGTGCGCGATCACCAGCGTCGTGCGGCCATGCATCGCCTCTTCGAGCGCGTCCTGCACCGCGCGCTCGCTCTCGGCATCGAGTGCGCTGGTCGCCTCGTCGAGCAGCAGCAGCGGCGGATTGCGCAACAGCGCGCGAGCGATCGCGATGCGCTGGCGCTGCCCGCCGGACAGCCTCAGTCCGCGTTCGCCGAGGAAGGTGCGCCAGCCTTGCGGCAGGCGTGCGACGAACTCGTCGACGCGAGCCGCACGCGCGGCGGCGATCACTTCGTCGTCGCTCGCGTCGAGCCGACCGTAGCGGATGTTCTCCATCGCGTCGGCCGAGAACACGACGCTGTCCTGCGAGACGAGCCCGATCGATCCGCGCAGATCCGCCGGATCGAGATCGCGCAGGTCGATGCCGTCGAAGCGGATCGCGCCGGACTGCGGGTCGTAGAAGCGCAGCAGCAACTGGAACATCGTCGTCTTGCCGGCGCCCGACGGGCCGACCAGCGCGACGGTCTCGCCGGTCGCGACGCGCAGCGAGACGGAATCGAGCGCGCGCTCGCCGGGCCGCGACGGATAACTGAAGACGACATCGTCGAATTCGATCGCCGCGGCGCGGTGGTCGCGCAGCAACGCTCGCGGGTTCGCCGGTGCGACGATCGCCGGCCGTGCCTGCAACAGCTCGAGCAGTCGCTCGGTGGCTCCGACCGCTCGCTGGACATCGCCGTAGACTTCGGCGATCGCGCCGGCCGCCCCGCCGACGAACACCGCGTACATGATGAACTGCATCAGCAGGCCGGTCGTCATCCGGCCCTCGAGCACGGCCTGCGCGCCCAGCCACAGCACGAACACGATCGCACCGAACACGAGCACGATCGCCAGCGCCGTCAGCAGCGAGCGTGCGCGCACGCGCCGGATCGCACTCGCGAACGCGCGCTCGTTCGCGTCGGCGAAGCGCCTGGTCTCGAAATCCTCGCGCGCGTAGGCCTGCACGATCTGCATCGCGTTCAGCGTCTCGCCCGCCAGCGCGCTCGTGTCGGCGATCCGGTCCTGGCTGTCGCGCGACAGCCGGCGCACACGCCGGCCGAACAGCAGGATCGGCAGCACGACGAGCGCGAGCAGCCCGACGATGATCGAGGACAGCCGCGGGCTGGTGACGACCAGCATCGCCAGGCCGCCGACGAACAGCAACAGGTTCCGCAGCCCCAGCGAGACGCTGGTGCCGACCAGCGTCTGGATCAGCGTCGTGTCGGTGGTCAGGCGCGACAACACCTCGCCTGCGCGAAGCGTCTCGAAGAAGCGCGGATCCTGGCGCAGCACCTGTCGGTAGACGGCGCGGCGCAGGTCGGTGCTGACCCGCTCGCCCAGCCAGGAGACGCAGTAGTAACGCAGCGCCGTACCGAGCGCCAGCACGACGGCCACGCCGAACAGCGCGAGGAAAGCGGCGTCGACGGCCTCGTCGCTGACGAGGGCACCCGAGAACGCAACGTCGATCAATTGCCGGAAGGCCAGCGGAATCGCCAGCGTGGCGGCGGCCGCGACGATCAGCGCCACCGCAGCGAGCGCGACGCGCAGCCGGTACGGGGCAAGGAAGGGAATCAGCGCGGCGAGCACCGCGCGCGAGCCGCGGCGCGCGGCCGCCGGCTCGACGCCCGGGTCGGCTGCGGCATCGCTCACCGAAGCGTCTCCAGGCTTCCGCGCTCGAGCAGCCGGCGATGCCAGAAACGGACGCGCTCGCGCAGCACCGCATTGCCGGAAAGGTCTCCGAACAGCGGCTCGAAGCCGAGCACCGCGTC
>JAAZBL010000048.1 GCA_012513825.1 Limnobacter sp.
CCATTCGACAGGAGCCGAACCCGATGAGCGAGCGCAGTTACGAACCGGTCACCCCGCACAAGGTCGCCTTCCTTGGCCTGGGCGTCATGGGCTATCCGATGGCCGGCCACCTTGCACGCGCCGGGCATCAGGTCACCGTCTACAACCGCACCGCGGCAAAGGCCGGGCAATGGACCGACGAGTACGGCGGCCGGTCCGCGTCCACGCCGCGCGAGGCGGCCGCCGACGCCGACATCGTCTTCTGCTGCGTCGGCAACGACGACGACCTGCGCTCGGTCGTGCTCGGCGACGACGGCGCGCTGGCCGGCATGAAGGCCGGCGCCGTCTTCGTCGACCACACCACGGCATCGGCGCAGGTCGCCCGCGAGCTTCACGAAACCGCCGGGCAGAAGCAGCTCGGCTTCGTCGACGCGCCGGTGTCGGGCGGACAGGCCGGAGCCGTCAACGGCGTGCTGACCGTGATGTGCGGTGGCGACCCGGCAACCTTCGAACGCATCCGGCCGGTCGCGGCCGCCTATTCGCGCGCGATCACGCTGGTCGGCGCACCCGGCGCAGGCCAGCTGGCCAAGATGGTCAACCAGATCTGCATTGCCGGCCTGGTCCAGGGTCTCAGCGAGGCCATCGCTTTCGGCATCGCGGCCGATCTGGACATGAAGCTCGTGCTCGAAGTGATCGGCAAGGGCGCGGCGCAGTCCTGGCAGATGGACAACCGGGGCACGACGATGGTCGACGACAAGTTCGACTTCGGCTTCGCCGTCGACTGGATGCGAAAGGATCTGGGGCTTTGCCTCGACGAAGCGAAGCGCAATGGTGCGCCGCTGCCGGTGACGGCGCTGGTCGACCAGTTCTACGGCGACGTCCAGCGCATGGGCGGCGGACGCTGGGATACCTCGAGCCTGATACGCCGGCTGCGCAAGGCCGGATGACAGCGCACGGGCGACGCGCTCCCGACGGCTGGCACTGAAGCGCCCGGCGCCGCGGCGCGTGCCTGGCCGCACGCCTCGTGCCGGCGGCGGGGGACGGGTCGCCCGGGCAGGCAGAACAGGCCGTCCCCTTGCGCATCGTTCGACTGGCTTTGTCTCGGTCCGCAATGGTTTCGCTCTTCGGCAGACATCCTCACCACCTGGGCATCCACAACGGCCGCCTGGCGCCTATCATGGAAAATCGGCGCAATGCCGTCAGCAGCTTCTCGACCAGTCCGCGTCATCACGTCGATCCGCTGCCGGCGGGCGACGACCCGCTCGTCGCGCTCGCAAGGCTCGAGGACATCGTCACGACGATGTCCTGCAGCAGGATCGTGTCCGCGCGGCGCGGTTACGTGCACGCGCGATTCCGGTCGCGCTGGTTGCGCCTCGTCGACGACATCGAGTTCCTCGCAGACGAAGCGGCCGGCGTCATCCATGTACGCTCGGCGGCCCGGGCCAGGCACTTCGATTTCGGAAGCAATCGCAGGCGCGTGGAGCAGATCCGCGCACGACTCGCGTCGATGGCAGCCGGCCGGGCCACGGCGGCGCCGACTTCAACCACGAACCGGAGAGATTCGATGAACTACAAGACCCTGCCCTCGGGCCTGCAGTACGAAGACACCGTCGTCGGCGACGGGCCCGAGGCCCAGTCGGGCGCGCGCGTCAGCGTCCACTACACCGGCTGGATCTACGAGAACGGCGAGCGCGGACGCAAGTTCGACTCGAGCAAGGACCGCGGACAGCCGTTCGTGTTCCCGCTGGGCGCCGGCCACGTCATTCGCGGCTGGGACGAAGGCGTGCAGGGCATGAAGGTCGGCGGCACGCGGATGCTCGTGATCCCGGCCGAACTCGGCTATGGCGCGCGCGGCGCCGGCGGCGTGATTCCGCCGAATGCGACGCTGCAGTTCGAGGTCGAGTTGCTTTCGCTCTGACTCCCAGCTTCGTCAGGAAGCGGAAGCCCTCCGCCGCCGAGCATCCACCGGAGGGCGCCGCTCCCGGGGCTCGATTGACCGTTCGTCGGCCGCTCCGACGATTGCCGCGAGATCGCCGGCCGATCGTCCCACTTCGATCAGATTTCGACGTGGGCGTCAACTCTTCTGTGCGTTAGCCTCTGGCTTTCCCGCCCGAACCTGGCCTTCGCCGCCCGGTTCGTTGCTTTCAAGGGACAGGGACATTGGATACCGCACGCTCTAATTTTGCTCGCACTCAGCAAGTTTCGCGCCTGGTCGCAGATCTGCATAGCGACCACGGATACGAAAACACCAGTGGCGCAGCAAGTGCTCAAGAGACCCCGCTGATCGAGGTTCCCGGCCTGTCGCCGTCGAACCTGGCGATCCATCTGGCCGAGAACCGCCTGCGCCGCGAGCAGGCAGACGAACTCGTCGGCCGCATGTACGGTTGGCGCGGTTACCTGACCAGTCCGGCAGCCGACGATCCCGATTGCGTGACGCTGGTCGCCTGCGACGATTCCGAACCGATTGCCACGATCTCCGTCGGGCTGGATTCCCCCAACGGGCTGAACGCCGAAGAGCTGTATCCCGACGTGGTCGCAGAGCTGCGCGCAGGCGGCGCGCGGCTCTGCGAATTCACCCGCTTCGCCGTCGATCGCGCCGAGAACTCGCTCGAGCTGCTCGCGCTGATGTTCCATGTCGCGTTCATCTTTGCACGCCGGCGTTATCAGGGCACGCATATCGTTGCCGAGGTCAATCCGAGGCACGTGCAGTTCTACTCGCGCATGCTCGGCTTCCAGGTCTGCGGGCCGCAGCGCCATTGCGAGCGCGTGGATGCGCCGGCCGTCCTGCTGCAATTGCCGCTCGAATACGGAGAGCAGCAGATCGCCCGCTATGGCGGACGCCCCGAGCTTGCCAGGAAGATCCGCTCGCTCTATCCGATGTCCTTGCCGGCCAGCGAAGTCGACCGCATCGCCGCCAGGTTCTGCGTCTCGCCGATGCCGGCGCCCTCGGACATCATGTGACTTCGCCCGGCGCGGCGCCCGTCGAAGCTCGGAGCCGGCGCTCCGGCGACTTTCAGAAGCTGTAGCGGTACTCGACCCAGACCCGGTCGTTGTCGGCGAATCGGCCGAACATCCCGAGCGGATGGCCGTGGAAGACGTCGACCCCGCCCCGTATCCGCACATTCGGCCCGCGCATCCAGGTCAGCATCGCACGAACGAGCCTGTCGCTGCGATTGAGACTGGTCAAGGCGAGCATCTCGGCATCGACGTTCGGCGCCAGTTCGTGCGCCACGAGCAGGCTTGCGCCATTTTCCCGGTGATCGAGCCCGATCCGCGAGTCGTAATCGAGGAAGGCGCGCTGGTAGAACTGCGCGTTGATCCGCCAGCGATCGGCCGGCGTGGCGTCGATGCTCGCCGCCCAGTCGATCGTGTCGAGCTCGACGATCCCGTTGCCCGCATCGAGTTCGAGCTGGTTGAAGCTGCGCCCGTCCGTATGGACGACCTCGGCCTTGGCGACGATGCCGTCGAAGTCCTTCGACAGGGTGCCGCCGATGCGCGTGACCCGATCGTACCTGGCCTGGTAGACGACCGTCGGCGTGCCGCCGGCTCCCGGCTCCAGGGAACGTTGAAAGGCCGGCTGCGTATCCGGAGCCCGATACACGAACGCAGTCAGGTCCCACCCGGCGATCAGCGTCGACGCGCGCAGGCCGACGCCCGAGTTCGACAACTTTCCCGAGGGCTTCTTCTCGCCGATGACATCGAAGCCGAGGCCCTCGTAGCGCAGCGGCGTCGGAAAGAATTCCGCGCCCGGCTGACCGATATCGTCGACCTCGGGGAACGGCACCCAGATCAGTTCGAGATGCGAATCGCCGGCGAACCATTCGGCCCGGGCAGCCCACTGCGGGATCCGGATCTGGTCGAACTCCGGCAGGATGAAGCTGCGCAGGTCCTTGGCCGAAACGACGTCGGCGACGAACAGCCCGACCATCTCGCCCCAGACGATGTTCTGCTTGCCGAGCCGGAACTCCCAGTCGCCGCGCGAGAAATCGACGTAGGCCTCGTGCAGGCCGATTTCCGCGCGCTGATCGCGCTTGACCGACGGCGGGTAGTGGTCGGAGAGATCGTAGGCGGCGTCGTAGTGCGCCCTGGCGGAGAGCCTCCATTTCAGCCCGGTGCCCCAGTTGCCCTGTCCCCTCAGCTCCCCTTTCGTACGCAGGTTGGTGAATCGGCCGCTGACCGGCCAGGCGTAGGCGGCGTCGACCTGCAGCCACCCGTTCCAGCGCGCTTCGGTGCCGCGCCACCAGGCGCCCAGGCCGGCATCGGTGTCGTTCGCCGCCCCGGCGTCCTTTGCCGCCGATGACGCCGATGACGCGGAAGCCCCGGATGCCGCGGACGACGCCGGCGGCACCGCAGGCTGCGCGGACGCCGCTGTCGTTGCAGCGACGGCAGCCAGCGCCGCCATCGCGATCAGCCCCGCACGAAGGCAGGGCGCGATCCGGGAAACGCCGGCGGGCCCTCCACATGGTCCGGCCGCTCCGGCCTCGTCACGGATTCTTTCGATCATTGCGACTCCGAATTGAATCCCGACGCCGCATCGGCAAGTGATGCTTCGTCGGTATCCGGTTTGACCATCGTCCATTTCGATCCGCGACGCACGCCCAGGCCGATGATCTGTCCGTCTTCGATCTTGACCAGGCGGTCGGCGGCCGCGATCACGCGATCGTCGTGCGTCGAGAACACGAAGGTCGTGCGATACCTGCGGTTGATCGACTTCATCAGCCGCAAAATTCCTGTGCCGGTTTCGTGGTCGAGGTTGGCTGTCGGCTCGTCGGCCAGTACGATCCGCGGTTTCACGGCGAGCGCGCGTGCGATGGCCACCCGCTGGCGCTGACCGCCCGAGAGTTGGTTCGGCCGGTGATCCGCATACTTGGCCAGCCCCACCAGTTCGAGGAAGCGTGTGACCCGTGCCCGACGCTTTCGCGCGTCGATTTCCGGAAACTGCAGCAGCGGATACTCGACGTTCTCGTAAGCCGACAGGACCGGGAAGAGATTGAATGTCTGGAAGATGAACCCGACGGTCCGGGCACGGTAGTCGGCCAGTTCGTCGGGGCTGCGGCCGCTGACGTCGTGACCGTCTATCACCAGGCGGCCCGCGTTCGCCGTGTCGATGCAGCCGATCAGATTCAGCAGCGTAGACTTGCCGCTACCCGAAGGGCCGGCGATCGCGAGAAAGACTCCCTCCTCGATCCTCAGGTCGATGTCGCGAAGCGCGTCGAGGATCTGGTCGCCGAGACGGTACTTCCGTGAAACGTTTTCAAGCGTGACGAGCGCCATCCGCTACTCCGTGGGACCTGGGACCGACGGAAGGGCGCACCGGGTCAGGCCCGAATGTAACCGATTCGAAAAGATGCAAACCATGGCAAAGACGATCGACAGGCTGCTGCTCGCCCTGTTCTGCGCGTTGCCCGCCGCAGCCACCGCTCAGCCGGACATGCGGGCGCCCGAGGCCTCAATGGTAATGGCGCAAGCCGACGCGCAAGCGGTCGAAGAACCCGTCGCAGGCGATCAGCCGACCGGCGGCGAGAACGCGAGCTCGGCCGTCTTCGATCCGGACAGCGACCCGGACGGGAGCCGGGCAGCGGAGATCGTGCGGCAAGCCGACGAGATCCGCTTTCCGCAGCAGGCGTTCCAGGTCGACGTCACCGTCTCGTCGACGAGCGGCGGACAGGAACTCGAACCGCGCCTGTACCGGATCCTGTCCAAGGGCAATGAGAACACGATCGTCCAGACCCTCGAACCGGCCACCGAACGCGGGCAGAACATGCTGATGCGCGGGCGCGAGCTGTGGGTCTACATGCCGAGCGTGTCGCAGCCGGTGAGACTGTCGCTGTCGCAAAGACTCACCGGGCAAGTCGCGAACGGCGACCTCGCGCGAGCCAACTTCTCGGGAGACTACACGGCGAAGCTGCTGCGCACCGAAACGATCGACGAACACGACTACTACGTGCTCGAGCTCGTTGCAGCCTCGCGCGGGGTCACCTATCCGAAAGTCGTCTACTGGGTGCGCACGGACAACCACCATCCGTTCAAGGCCGAGTTCCATGCGGTGTCCGGTCGCCTCCTGAAGACCTGCACCTACGAGAACTTCGTCCAGCTCGGCGACCGCGTCCGTCCGACACGACTGGTGATGACCGACGCGGTGAAGGAAGGCGAGCGCTCGATCCTCGAGTATTCCGAACTGACCCCGCGCGAACTGCCGAACCGGATGTTCACGAAGGATTACATGAAGCGGCTCGACTGATCGATGCGTCGAGCGATCGAACCGTCGGCGTCATCGCACCGTCGGCGTCGGACAAACTGGCCACTCGTCCCGCGAGCCTTATCGCACGCGCCGGCAGTGCCCATACTCGACAGAACCCGGGTCGAAGGGCCCGGGCCACGAGGAAAAGCAACATGAACGAAGCAAGGTCATCGAATACGGCCAGGCAGTCGCAGGCCGCGCACAGCCGCGAGGTCGACGAAAGGGCGGCACCGGAAGAATTCCCCGACACGATCATCAAGGTGCTGCAAGGCGCAGACGGCCTTTGTGCCGAACTGCCGCTTGCGCCGGCCGTCGACAATCCGCAGGTGCTGCGCAAGCTGCATGACACGCCGGAGCGATTCCGGATCCGGCTCGCCAACAGCGAAGGCCGGCGCAGTGCTGCAAGCTACCTGATCCACAAGCGCTACAGCTGGCGCGGATACATGTCCGCCGATGGGGCCGCATCGAACGCGGCGACGGCGCGACCGCACGCCGTCACGCTGGTCGCCAACGACCACGACAAGGCGCTGGCCACGATCTCGGTGGGCTTCGATTCGTCGGACGGCCTGCTCGTCGACGCGCTCTACGGCGAGGAGGTCGACCGGCTCCGGCAGACCGGCGCACGGCTGTGCGAGTTCACGAAGCTGGCAGTGGAAACCGGTGAACGCTCGCGCGAAGTGCTCGCGATGATCTTCCACATCGCCTACATGTACGCGCGCC
>JAAZBL010000383.1 GCA_012513825.1 Limnobacter sp.
GCCGGCCGCTGCACGCAACAGGCGATCGACGACCGCCGACCAGCGCCCCGCCGGGTCGCCCGACTCGCGCGCGCCCGTCGACTGCTTCGTGTCGCCGGCGTGCTCCACGTCGCCGCCCTGCCTCTTGTCGCCGGCAGGCTTCGCCCCGCCGGGAGGCTTCGCCCCGCCGGCCTGCGCCGCCTCGGGCGGCGCTTCGATGAGCAGGCGGTCGAAACCGCCGCCATCGAGCCGGCGTAGCGTCTCGTACAGGCACTGCGCCATCGCCTGCGGCTCCTCGGGCGCCGCCTCCCAATGCGCGGCGCTAGCGGCCGGGCGTTCGCGCGACCAGACCGCCACACGCAGACCGCGCGCCGACAGCGCTCCGAGCCGGCGCGGCAAATCGCGTCCGTCGATCAGTTCCAGCGGCGTTCGCGGCGCGTAATGCGCGGCCAGCGTGCCGGGAGCGCGCGGCGCGGTGGCGTCGGCCGCCCCGAGCGGCTCGCCCAGCACGGCTTCGAGCCGCGCCGCCTCGATCCCGCCGGGCCGCAGCAGCACCGGTACCGCGCGCGACAGGTCGACGATCGTCGACTCGACGCCGACTTCGCAGGAACCGCCGTCGAGCACCATCGGCGCCTGCGCGCCGAGGTCGTCGATGACGTGCCGAGCCTGCGTCGGGCTGACCCGTCCGAAACGGTTCGCCGACGGTGCGGCCACGCCGGTGCCGCCGAGCGCCTCGAAGGCCTGCAGCAGCTCGCGTGCGACCGGATGCGCAGGCGCCCGCAAGCCGATCGTCGGCTGGCCGCCGCAGGCCCAGGCCGGTGCGTCGTCGCGTCGCGCGAGGATCATCGTCAGCGGTCCCGGCCAGAACGCGTCGGCCAGCGCCTGCGCGCGAGCATCCCAGTGGGCCCAGCGACGCGCCTGCTCGACCCCGGTCACGTGGACGATCAGCGGATGGTCTGCGGGGCGGCCCTTGAGCCGGTAGATGCGCGCCACCGCTTCGCGCGAAGCAGCGTCGCCGCCCAGGCCGTAGACCGTTTCGGTCGGCAGCGCGACCAGGCGTCCGGCAGCCAGCTCGGCAGCGGCCTCGGCGATCGCGGCCGCATCGGCCTTGCGCGGATTCGGGCCTGCGTACCCGCCGTCGTCCATCTCAGCGGCGCATATGCAGTCTGCGCTCGATGTCGAGCGCGACCTGGCTCGCTTCGGCAAGCGAATCGGCGACGATCGTCAGGTGCCCCATCTTGCGGCCGCGTCGCGCCTGCGTCTTGCCGTACAGATGCAGGCGCGCCTTCGGATGCGCGAGCACCTCGGACCACGGCGGCTCGCCGCCGGCGGCCTCCCAGACGTCTCCGAGCAGGTTCAGCATCAGCGCGCACTGATGCTGGTGCGTCGAGCCCAGCGGCAAGCCGGCCATCACGCGCACCTGCTGCTCGAACTGGCTCGTCACGCAGGCGTCGATCGTGTAGTGCCCGGAATTGTGCGGGCGCGGCGCGATCTCGTTGACCAGCAGCGAGTCGTCGGCCAGCACGAAGAATTCGACGCAGAGCACGCCGACGTAGTCCAGCGAATCGGCGATCCGGCCCGCCAGCTCGGCGGCGCGGGAAGCGATCAGCTGCGAGACTCTCGCCGGCGCGATCGACTGGGCCAGGATGCCGTCGACATGCAGGTTCTCCGAGACCGGGTAGCAGGCCTGGCGGCCGTCGAAGCCGCGCGCAACCACGGCCGACACCTCGAGCTCGAGCGCGAGCCGCTGCTCGAGCACGCAGGGCACGCGGCCGAACTTCCCGAACGCCGCGCGCGCCTCGTCGATCGTTTCGACCCTCGCCTGTCCCTTGCCGTCGTAGCCGAGGCGCGCGACCTTCAGGATGCCGGGCAGCAGGGCCGGGTCGACGTTGCGAAGATCGTCGTCGGACAGCACCGCCGCCCACGGCGCGACCGGAATCGCGCTGTCGCGCAGGAAGCTCTTCTCGGCGATGCGATCCTGCGCGATCGCCACCGACGATGCTCGCGGGGAGACGATGCAACGCGCCGCGAGCCGCTCGAGCGCCTGCGCCGGCACGTTCTCGAACTCGGTGGTCACGGCCTTGCACAGGCCGGCAAGCTCGTCGAGCGCAGCCTCGTCGAGATAATCGGCCTGCAGATGACGCTCGGCGATGCTGCCGGCCGGGCTGTCCGCGCCGGGGTCGAGCACGCAGACCCGATAGCCGAGACTCTGCGCAGCCATGCAGAACATGCGGCCGAGCTGGCCGCCTCCGAGCAGGCCGAGCCAGCTCCCGGGCGGCAGCCCGCCTGGCGACGCGACTGGTTTGCCCGCGCTCATGCCGTCGGCGGCGGCAAGGTCATCGCGCGTGCGGCTGCCGTCTGCCGGGCGCGAAAGGACTCGAGCCTCTGCGCCAGCGCTTCGTCGTGAGCCGCGAGCAAGGCCACCGCGTGAAGGGCCGCATTGGCGGCGCCGGCCTCGCCGATCGCGAAGGTCGCGACCGGAATGCCGCGCGGCATCTGCACGATCGACAGCAGCGAATCCTCGCCGCGCAGGTACTTCGACGGCACCGGCACGCCGAGCACCGGGACGATGGTCTTGGCGGCCAGCATGCCGGGCAGGTGCGCGGCGCCGCCGGCACCCGCGATGATCGCGCGCAGCCCGCGCCCGCGAGCGGAAGCCGCATAGTCGAACATGTCGTCGGGCATCCGGTGCGCGGAGACGACGCGCGCCTCGTGCGGCACGCCGAATTCCTCGAGCACGGCGACCGCATGGCGCATGACCTCCCAGTCGCTGTTCGAGCCCATCACGACACCCACCCGCGCTTCGTTCATCGCGCGGCCTCGTCGCCTGCCGCGCTGGCGCCGTCGAGCTCGATGCCGGTGAGCCGGCGCAGCGCTTCGCGGTACTTGCCGGCGGTGCGCGCGATCACCTCGGGCGGCAGCGACGGCGCCGGCGCACGCTTGTTCCAGCCGGGCACCGTCTCGAGCCAGTCGCGCACGAA
>JAAZBL010000384.1 GCA_012513825.1 Limnobacter sp.
CGGTCAACGGAATTGCGAACAAGTATCGATTACACTAAGCTTCGAAGCCTGTTCCCTGCACCACTGCGAGCCCACGACCCATGAGCAAACGCCCTGTCAACCTCCTCGCCGCGCCGGCTGCCGCCGCCGCTCGTCGCACCCTGTTGAGCGCCGCCGCCATTGCCGCGCTGGTCGGCGGGGTCTCGCTGTCGCTGGCACTGACCGCGCCACCGGCCCAGGCGCAGGACAAGGTCTTGAACCTCTACTCGGCGCGTCACTACCAGACCGACGACCAGCTCTACGGCGAGTTCACGAAGCAGACCGGCATCCGGATCAACCGGATCGAGGCCGGCGACGAAGCCCTGCTCGAGCGCCTGCGCAACGAAGGCGCGAACAGCCCGGCCGACGTGCTGCTCCTCGTCGACGCGGCGCGGCTGTGGAAGGCGGAAAACGAAGGCCTGTTCCAGCCGATCCAGTCGAAGGTGCTCGAAGAGCGGATTCCCGCGCACCTGCGTTCGAAAGACGAGGGCAAGGGCAGCAACTGGTTCGGGTTTTCCCAGCGCGCGCGCATCATCGTCTACAACAAGGCCAACGTCGACCCGGCCAGCGTCCAGAACTACGAGGACCTGGCCAAGCCCGAGCTGAAGGGCAAGGTCTGCACGCGATCGGGCGCGCATCCCTACATGCTTTCGCTGATCGGCGCGATGACCGAGCATCTCGGCGAAGAAAAGGCCGAGAAATGGGCCGAAGGCGTCGTCGCGAACTTCGCGCGCAAGCCGCGCGGTGGCGACACCGACCAGGTTCGTGCGGTGGCCGCCGGAGAATGCGGCGTCGCGCTCAGCAACTCGTACTACGTGGTCCGGTTGATGCGCTCGGACAAGCCCGAGGATCGCGACGTGGTCAGCAAGGTCGGCATCGTCTGGCCGAACCAGTCGGGCGTCGGCACGCACGTCAACGTCTCGGGTGCCGGCGTCGCGCGCCACGCGCCGAACCGCGACGCGGCGATCAAGTTCCTCGAGTACCTGGCGAGCGATTCGGCGCAGGCCTACTTCGCCAACGGCAACAACGAGTGGCCGACGGTTTCGAGCGTGAAGACCGATAACCCGCAGCTTGCCGAACTCGGCGAGTTCAAGGCCGACACGCTGCCGATCGGCGCCATCGGCGCCGCGCAGGTCACCGCCGCGAAGATCATCGACCGCGTCGGCTGGCGCTGAGCGGTCGCCGGCTGGCCGCGTTCCGGCCGGCCGCGCTTAGCCAGCCGCGCCTAGCCGGCCGCGCCTAGCCGGCCGCGCCTATCGGCCGCGATCACGAGGATTTCGACCCGGTAGGCCGCGGCAGCCAGCCGCGCCTCGGTCGTGGCCCGCGCCGGCGTATGGCCGGCCGGCACCCAGGCGTCCCAGACAGCATTCATCGCCGGGAAGTCGGCGATGTCGGCCAGGAAGATCTGCGCCTGAAGGATGCGGGTCTTGTCGCTGCCGGCCTCGGCCAGCAGCGCATCGATTGCGGCAAGGACCTGCCGGGTCTGTCCGGCCACGTCCTGCGACGGATCGTCGGCAACCTGGCCGGCCAGGTAGATCGTGCCGTTGTGGATCACCACCTCCGACATGCGCGGTCCGGGTTGCAATCGCTCGATCGTCATTCCGCCTTCTCGCTGAGAAATTCCTCGACCGCCGCGATCTGGTCGTTCGCAATCAGCGTCGGCGCATGGCCGATGCCGGCGAACTCGACGACGCGTGCGCGCGGCCCCGTTTCGCGCATCCGCGAGGCGACGTCGACCGAAAGCACGTCGGAGTTCTGGCCGCGGATCGCCAGCACCGGCGCCTTGATCGCCTCCCACATCGGCCAGAGGTCGGGCTGCGGCATCCCGGCCTGTGCGCGGAAGGCCAGCGCGATCGCCGGATCGTAGTGGTAGCCCCAGCGATCGCCCTTCGGGATCACGTAGTTGCGGCTCAGCAGCCGGAACTCCTCGTCGGTATGCGGACCGAAATCGCGCATCAGTTCGCGCAGCACGGCCTCGCCCTGCTCGAAGCTGTCGAAGCTCGGATCGTCGCCGACGTAGCCGGCGATGCGCTCGAGCCCCTTCGGATCGATGAAGGGACCGATGTCGTTGAGCACCATCCGGGCGATCGGCGTGCCGGACAGCGAAGCCAGCGCCATGCCGATCAGGCCGCCCATCGAAGTACCGATCCAGGTGACCTCCTCGATGTCGAGACGCGCGATCAGCGTCACGCAGTCGGCAAGGTATTGCGGGACCGTGTAGAGCATCGGGTCGGCGAGGCGGTCCGAGCGGCCGCGGCCGGCCATGTCGGGGCAGACGACGCGCCAGCGCTCGGAAAGGCGCGCGGCCAGCGCGTCGAAGTCGCGCGCGTTGCGGGTGAGTCCGTGCACGCAGAGCACGGTGCCCTCGCCGGCCGGCGACCCGCAGCGAGCGTCCCACTGCCAGTAGGCTATCCGGTGAAGGCCCTTCGGGCTTGCGCAGCTGACAAAGCGCAGCATCGGTTCGTCGTGCATCCTCGAAGGCCCCGTTCCGTAAGCGGCTAGAATCGCAACGAATTGTACAGGGGTACAGGGAGCGAACACGATGAAAGGCAAGCTGGCACTGGTGACCGGATCCACGAGCGGCATCGGCCTGGGCATCGCCGAGGTGCTGGCGCAGCGCGGCGTGAATATCGTCCTCAACGGCTTCGGAGATCCGGCCGAGATCGAGCGCCTGCGCGCCGGCCTGGCATCGCGTCACGGCGTCGAGGTCGAGTACGAGAACGCCGACCTGATGAAGACCGACGAGATCGAGGCGCTGATCGGCCGGATCGTCGAACGCCACGGCGCGATCGACATTCTGGTCAACAACGCGGGCATCCAGCACGTGGCCCGGGTCGAGAATTTCCCGGTCGATCGCTGGGACGCCGTGATCGCGCTGAACCTGTCGGCGGCCTTCCACGCCACGCGTTGCGCACTGCCGGCAATGCAGCAGCGCAACTGGGGCCGCATCATCAACATCGCGTCGGCTCACGGACTGGTCGCGTCCGTCGAGAAGTCGGCCTACGTCGCCGCCAAGCACGGGATCATCGGGCTGACGAAGGTCGTCGCGCTCGAGAACGCGAAAACCGGCATCACCTGCAACGCGATCTGCCCCGGATGGGTACTGACCCCGCTGGTCCAGAAGCAGATCGACGCACGTGCTGCCGCCGACGGGATCAGCACGGAGCAGGCAAAGCTCGATCTCGTCTCGGAGAAGCAGCCGTCGCAGGAGTTCGTGACCCCCGAGCAGCTCGGCGAATTGGCGGCCTTCCTCTGTTCGCCGGCAGCCGATCAGGTGCGTGGCGTGGCCTGGGCGATGGACGGGGGCTGGACCGCGCAGTAAAGCGCCGGGCCCCGCCCTCATTCGACGGCAATACGCCAGTACCGGCGCTCGTCGCGGCGCAGCCGCGAGACCAGCATCGGCGTGCCGGCACCCGACAGGGTGACCGAAATCGCGCCGTCGTGATCGGTGCGCAGCACCTCGATGTCGTTGACGCGATAGCGCACCAGGACCTTGTCGCCGGGATGGCGGAACCGGCTGCGGTATCCGACCTGCACCAGCGCCAGCGACGGCGAGACTGCCCGCAGGAACGGCATCGACGAAGAACCGTTGCTGCCGTGGTGCGGCGCCGCCAGCAGGTCGGCGCGTAACTGGCGCGCCCCGAGCTTCTCGACGAGGAAGCGCTCCTGCGCCGCCTCGATGTCGCCGGTGAGCAGCACGACGCCGGCCGGCGACGCGATCCTGAGCACGCAACTGCTCGCATTCGTCGTCGACTTGCGCGAAGTCTTCTCGGGCCCGGGGTGCAGGAATTCGAATGCGACTTCGCCCCAGCGCCAGCGATGCCCTCGCCAGCAGCGGTAGCGGGCAGCGGCGCCGGCGATGGCCGGGTCGTTGTCGGCGAGCGGGCTGGCCACCCAGTCGACGCGCACGCCGGCCAGCACGCTGGCGGCGCCGCCCGCATGGTCGTCGTCGGCGTGCGAGACGATCATCGCTTCGATCCGCTCGATGCCGCGCGAACGCAGGTACGGCACGACGACCCGGGCTCCGGCATCCGAATCGGCGCTGTGTCGCGGGCCGGCGTCGAACAGCAGCCGGCCATTCGGCGTTTCCACCAGGATCGCCGAGCCCTGCCCGACGTCGAGCGCGGTGACGACCATCGTTCCCGGTTGCGGCCGCGCGTCGACATTGGCGAACAGCGGCAGCAGCGCAGCGAAGGCCGCCGGCCTGCCCGGCAGGCGCAGCGGGGCCAGCAGCGCGGCGATTCCGATCGCCGCCGCCACCGTGGCCGGCCAGCGCGGCGGCGGCAGCACGGCGATCGCGTAGCTCGGCGCAGCCAGCGGCACCAGCGCATCGAGCAGCCAGCCGGTTGCGATGCAGACCACCCCCAGCACGAGATCGCCGGCAGGCGGAATCAACAGCGCCAGCGCCGTGCCGAGCAGGGCCAGCGGCGTGATGACGATCGATACCAACGGAATCGCGAAGGCATTGGCCAGCGGCCCGACCAGCGAGAAGCTCGAGAAGAACAGCGCACCGAGCGGCAGCAGCGACAGCGTCGACGCCCATTGCGTGCGCAGCGCATCGGCAAGCAGCGCGTGCGTGCGGGCGCGCCAGCGCCGCGCGCGTTCGCGTGGAAGGCCCTCGGCCGGCGCGGGCCGATTGCCATACCAGATGATCGCGGCCACCGAGGCGAAGGACAGCCAGAAGCCGGCGGCCAGCGGAGCCCACGGATCGAGCACGGTGACCACGGCCACCGACAGCGCCAGCACGCGGGTCAGCGACTGACTGCGTCCGCCGAGCATCGCCAGACCGGCCACGGCGAGCATCCAGCAGGTGCGCTGCGCCGGGATCCCCCAGCCGGCGAGCGCCGAGTAGAAGAACGCGACCGCCAGAGCGAACGCCCATTTCAGCCGATCGGCCGGAAAGCGCTCGAGCAGCGCGGCGCGGCCGATCCGAGGATCGCGCAGCAGGCGTCGAGCCAGGCCACCGGCCATGCCGGCGAGCATCGTGATATGGAGCCCCGATATGCTCATCAGATGCCCGACGCCGGTGCGGTTGAACGTGTCCCACCAGCCGGCCGGGATCGCCGCCTGGTCGCCGATCGACAAGGCGGCAACGACTCCCGCCGCATCTTCGCGATGCCCGTCGAGCGCGGCGACGATCGCGTCGCGAAGCTTGCCGCGCATGGCCTCGATCACGGCGCCCGGCCGCCAGCTGCGCCCGTCGAGGCGACGGTTCGGCCAGTCCTTGTCGCGGGTCGCGCGAACGTAGCCGCTGCCCGCGATCCCCTCCTCGAGCGAACGCAGTTCCGCGTCGAAGGCATTCGGGTTCAGCAAGGCGTGCGGGCGCTTGAGCCGCAGCGTCAACTGCCAACGCTCGCCCGCCTGCGGGCCATTGCGGACACGACGCGGTTGCGCCGGCGTCCCGAACCCGCTGTACCAGGCAATCCGCAGCTCGCGGCCGGCCGGACAGATCGGTGCATCCGCGCGGGCCGACGGCCCGACGCAGCGTTCGACGCGAAACAGGAAGCGTGGGCCGCGCTCGCCCGCCTGCGGCATGCCGCTGACGTAGCCGTGCACGACGAAGTCCACGCCTTCCTGCGACGGCGTCAGCCGCTCTTCCAGCGCAAGCTCGGCGCGCAGCATCGTCCAGCCGGCAGCCGCAATCAACAGGCCGACGAATCGAAGCGACGCGCGCGACTCGGGCACCGCGAAGGCGATCGTTGCGAGCCCGACGGCGATCAGCGTGATCGACCCTTCGGCCGGGGGCACCGCAGGCAGGCGATGCACCAGCAATGCGCCGATCAGTACGGACGACGGCCAGGGAGGCAGCCAGGCGGCGACGAGCACCGGCAGCGTCGGATTGCGCGGCGGGACGATGCGTCGCTGGGCCATCGCTCGATGCTAGGGACCGCGACGACATCGCACATCGACCGGGAGGCCGAGTTCGGCCGACGTCGGCCATAGGCCTGATGGCCAGTGTCTGCTGGATACGCTCCGCGACCGAACGGCCGCGCCCGTCACGAGTCGAGGAATCTCGTTACTGCAGGTTGGCTGAGCCGCAACTCGATCCCGTCGATCGTTTCAAGCGCCGCGATGATCGGGGCGAACTGCTCGACCAGCGCCGTGGCTGCCGGCGACAGCCCATGGTTGCGCCGCTTGATGATGTGCAATTCGCGATGCACGACCGGACCTTCGAGCGGAAGGAACACGAAGCCGTGCTCGAGCAGTGGTTGGGCGGTCATCGCAGGCACGATGCCATAGCCGAGACCTTCCTCCAGCAGCAGGGCAAGCGATGCGGTCGAGGCCACCTCGTAGCGCGGGTTGCGCAGTGCATCGGTGACAGAGCGGTGACGTTCGATCAACTGACGCAGGCCATAGCTGCTCGCCAGGGCCACGTACCGATCCGGATCGAGCTCGCTCCATCGGACGGGGCCGCTTCGTTGCACTTCGCGCGTACGCGAGTCGCCGCCTTGCCCCGGCATCTGGCTCGGCAGCCCGAGCACTCCGAAGCGGTCGCGCAGGATCGTCACGTCCGAGATCTCCACGTTCGGCTGTACGAGTCCGCAAATAGCGAAATCGACCTCGCCGGCCAGCACGGCGCGCGTGGCGACGTCGACCGTCTGCTCGACGAGCCGCACGGTCACGCCGGGGTGCGTACGAGCGAGGCGGGCCACTGCCGGGCAGGCGACGTAGCGCAGAAACGAGGAGGCCGAGGACAAGGTGACGTGTCCGCGCATGCGCGCGGCGATCGAGCGAATGTTCTCGAGCGATGCGTCGATGTCGCCGAGCAGCCGTTCGGCCATGGCGAGGAACTGCTCGCCTTCGGCGGTGAGCCGCACGCGGCGCGTCGTTCGATCGAGCAACTTGAGCCCGAGTTCGGACTCGAGCGAGCGGATCGCGGCCGTCAGCGCCGATTGAGTGATGTTCACTGTGCCGGCCGCCGCGGTGAAGCTCAGCTGCTGCGCGACAGCGACGAACAGGCGCATCTGGCGCAGCGTGACGCTCATGAACCGAATCGATCAATCCAACGAAATAATCGATTGGACATTACCAGAATCAACCACTAGATTGATTTCGGTCAACGACCCGGCCTGTCAGCGGCTGGACAAGTGGAGCGAGATGTGAACCAGCAAGCAACGCGCGCGCCAGCGGCCGCCGCCGTGAACCCCGAGGCGCAGTTTGCACCGGAAAGTGGCCGCGACGGCCTTCCATTGTTCCGCAACGAGCAGGCCTGGAAAGGCCCGGACATGGCCGGGCGCAGCGACTGGGTCCATGCGTTCACGAGCGAGGAACTCGCCGAGATCGATGGGGCCGTCCAGCGGATCGACGCGCGCGGCCTCGACATTCTCGAGATCCGCCGGGAAGACTTCGAAATCCCGAGCCTGATGCCGATGCTTCGCGAAACGCGCCGGCAGCTGCTGCACGGTCGCGGCTTCCAGGTGTTCCGCGGCATCCCGGTCGAACGCTACACGATCCGCCAGTCTGCCATTGCCTATTGGGGCCTCGGCCTGCAACTCGGAGAGCCGGTGTCTCAGAACGGCAAGGGGCACGTGCTTGGTCATGTAACCAACCTTGGCCTGAACTATGCCGACCCCGAGGTACGCGGCTACCAGACTTCTGCTCGGCTGCCCTACCACACCGACTCTTCGGACATCGTCGGGCTCCTCTGCCTGCGTACGGCGAAATCCGGGGGCCTGTCCTCGATCGTCAGCTCGACCACGATCTGGAACGAGCTCGTCGAACGCCGGCCCGACCATGCGCGCACGCTGCTCGGCGAATTCCACCGCACGCGCTGGGGCGAGATTCCGGCCAACAAGCAGCGCTACGCATCGAACCCGATCTTCGCGCCCCACCAAGGCTGCATGTTCGCCTCCTACGTGCGCAGCGCGATCATGAAGGCGCAGGCCACGATGCCCGAGGTGCCTCGCCTGTCGCCGGAGCAGATCGAAGCGCTCGACCATGTCGATGCGCTCGCAGCCGACCCCTCGCTGCACCTCGACATGAAGTTCGCGCCGGGAGACATCCAGCTGCTGTCGAATCACTTCGTCTTCCATTCGCGCACGGCTTACGAGGACTGGCCCGAGGTCGACAAGCGACGTCACCTGCTGAGGCTCTGGCTCGCATGCGAAGACGGGCCCGAGCTGCCGCCGTCGATGCTCGAGCGACTCGGCACGACGAGCAACGGACGACCGAACGGAATCTGCGTGCCGGGCGTTCCGTTCGTCGCACCGCTGGTTCCCGCCTGACCGGACGAAGCCCATGCGCGCTGTCGCATTTCTGGGTGCACTGCTGGCAGCCGGCCTGCTGACGACGGCCACCGGTGCTGCGCCGGCCTGGCCGAAGCATCCGGTGCAGCTCGTCGTGCCATACGGCCCGGGCGGGGCCGTCGACGTGATCGGCCGCTTCGTCGCCGAGCACCTGGCGCAGTCGCTCGGCCAGCCCGTGGTCGTGCTGAACAAGCCCGGCGCGAACGCCAACATCGGACCAGCCGCCGTCGCGCACGCCGATGCCGACGGCTACACCTTGCTCGCGAGCTCCACGGCGACGGTCGTCAATCCGCTGCTCGAAAAGAACCTGAGCTGGCGGCCGCAGCAGTTCGTTCCGGTCGCGCGCTACGTGCAGGCACCCAACGTTCTCGTCGTGCCGGCGTCGCTCGACGTGAAGACGCTGGCCGAGTTCGTCGCGCTCGCGAGGGCGCGTCCCGGGCTTGCAACCTCCATGGCAGGTCCCGGAACCCCGCAGACGATATCGACCGGGCTTCTCGCACAAGCAGCCGGAATTCACCTGACCGAAGTCGCGTACAAGGGCGGCGTCAGCTACCTGCCCGACCTCATAAGCGGCCGGCTGTCGGTGTCGATTGCCCCGATGAACGTGGTGCTGCAGCACGTGCGCGACGGCAAGCTGATTGCGCTCGCAGTGACTGCCGAGGCGCGCTCGCCGATGCTGCCGGAAGTGCCCACGCTGGCAGAGGCTGGTTATCCGGAAGCGACCGGCGTCAGCTGGTATGGCCTGCATGCTCCCGCAGGCACCCCGCAGCACGCGATCGAGCGCCTCGTCCAGGCGGTGCGAGCGGCCACCGAGGACTCGAACGTCCGCGAGCGCGTGGCCGCGGTCGGCGCCGAAACGGCGTTTCTCGACACGAAGGCGTTCGAGGCCTTCCTGGCCGATGAAACCGCGAAGGCACAACGCTACGTGCAGGCGGCAAAGTCGATGACGAAATGAACGCAGCGGCAAGAGACCGAAGCAGCTTGCACGGAGACAGGAAATGAAGTTCACGAAGGCGCTTGCCACCTTCTGTGGTGTCTTGTTCGCGGCAGCCGCGACAGCACCGGCGGCTGTCGCGGCCGACTTCGACTTCCCGAGCAGGCCGCTACAGATCGTCGTGCCTTATGGCCCCGGCGGTGTCGTCGACGTCGTGAGCCGGATCGTCGTCGACAAGATGGCAGCCGCGCTCGGACAGGCCGTGGTCGTGCAGAACCGGCCGGGCGGCAACGCGAATATCGGCCCGAGCCTCGTTGCGCAGGCCCAGCCCGACGGTTACACGCTGCTCGCGAGCTCGACCGCAACGGTCATCAATCCGTACACCGAAAGGAACCCCGGCTTCGGCCACGACAGCTTCGTGCCGATCGCGCGCATTGCGCAGTCGCCGAACCTGATCGTCGTGCCGGCTTCGCTGGAAGTGGCCACACTGGCCGACTTCGTGGCCCTTGCCAAGGCCCGTCCGGGGCTGGCGACACCCGTCACCGGACCGGGGTCGTCGCAGGCGGTTGCGCGCGCAATGTTCGCGAAGTCGGCCGACATCGAACTGCTCAACGTCGCTTACAAGGGCGGCGTGAGCTTCATTACCGACCTGCTCGCAGGCAGGCTTGCGATGTCCGTTTCTCCGGTGAACGTGGTCGGCCGGCTCGTCCAGGAAGGCAAGCTCGTCGCGCTCGCCAACACCGCCGAGCAGCGCTCGCCGCTGATGCCCGAGGTACCCACCCTGATCGAGGCCGGCTACCCCGAAGCAACCTCGGTGAGCTGGTTCGGCCTTCATGCTCCCGCCGGGACGCCCGCTGCCGCACTCGACAGGATTGCCCTGGCGGTCAAGGCGGCCACCAGCGATCCCGAAGTCGTCGAGAAAATCAAGGCGCTCGGCGCGGAAGTCGCCTACCTCGACAAGCCCGGGTTCGAGAAATTCATTGCTGGTGAACGCAGCCGCGCCGAAAAGTACGCGGCGGTCATCAAGGGCGCGGCCCAGCAGTAGGCGCCCCGAGCGAAACGCCGAAGCCGGGGGCTCCCGAACCCGGGGAGCACGGCGAACACGAGGAGTCCTTCCATGCAGCCACCCGAGCACATCTACTCCCATCCGTCGGTCTGGAAAGGCGCAGAGATGGCGCGTCGTGACGACTGGATCGTCCAACTCGACGCAGGCGACATCGATGAACTGCAAGCGGCGCTCGCCCACGCAAAGTCGCGCAAGCTCGGAATCCCTGCGCTCGGCCGCGACGATTTTCCTCTGCCGCGCCTCGCGGCCCGGATCGCAGCGATCCGGGACGAACTCGAGAACGGCCGCGGCTTCGTGTTGCTGCGCGGGCTCCCCGTGGATCGCTACTCGAAGGCCGACGCCGCGCTGATCTACTGGGGCATCGGTGCGCACCTCGGGCCCGCCTTCGCGCAGAACGCACAGGGCGACATGCTCGGGCATGTTCGCGATCTCGGCGCCGACTGGAAGACCGACATGAAAGCGCGCGGCTACCAGACGCGCCTGCACCTTCCCTTCCACAACGACTCGACCGACGTGGTCGGGCTGCTTTGCCTGCAGAAGGCGAAGGCCGGCGGACAATCGCGCATCGTGAGCTCGACCGCGGTCTACAACGCGTTCCTACAGCGTCGGCCCGACCTCTGGCGGGTCATGTGCGAGCCCTTCTGCGTCGATCGCCGGGGCGAAGAAAGCGCGGGACAAAGGCCGTATTACGTCACGCCCTGCTTCAACTGGCACGAAGGACGGCTCTTCATACGCTACAACCGCACCTTCATCGAGTCGGCACAGCGCTTTGCCGACGTACGGCTCACGAGCCAACAGGTGCAGGCGCTCGACCTGATGGACGCGCTCTGCAACGATCCCGAGCTTTATCTCGACATGAGCTTCGAGCCGGGCGACATGCAGTTCATCTGCAACTACACGATCCTGCACTCGCGCACCGACTACGAGGACTGGCCCGAGCCCGAGCGCAAACGTCATCTGCTTCGGCTGTGGTTGCGTACGCCGGGCTTCGCCTCGTTGCCGCCGGCCTTTGCGGACCGCAACGAAGACATGATCGCCTGGCAGCGCACCCCGCGTCCGCCGGTCTTCGACATCGCCGAAATCGTCGCCGAGCTCGCGCACTGAGCGTTCCGGGCCATCGAGCAGGAGCACGCCATGACCTCGAAATCCACATCCTCGACGCACGTCACGACGCGTCGCCGACTACTTCGATTGGCGACGCTCGCCGCGGCAGCCTCCGCCGTCTCCCTGCTCACGACGGCCGCCCCGGTACAGGCCCAAGCGTCCGACACGAGCTATCCGGAGCGCCCGATCCGACTGGTCATCCCCTTCGGGCCGGGTGGCGAGACCGACATCTTCGCGAGAGCGATATCGGGGCGTCTCGGCGAGGTGCTCGGGCAACCGGTCGTCGTCGAGAACCGGCCCGGTGCCACCGGCCTTGTCGCCTGCGAGCTCGTCGCACAGGCCAGGCCGGACGGCTACACGCTGATCTTCGGTACAGCGGCGACCCACGCGTTGAATCATTCGGTGTTCAAGTCCTTGCCCTATCACCCGCTCGACAGCTTCGAGCCAGTGGCCTTCGTCGGCAGCGTGCCGCTCGTGCTGTACGCGCACCCGTCGATGCCCGATAACCTGAAGGACTTCGTTGCGCTGCTGAAGGCCCACCCCGAGAAGTACGCGTACGGGTCGGCCGGCATGAGCACGAGCCATCTCGGCGTGGAGCTGTTCAAGGCGTCGGCATCGGTGAAAGCCCTGAACGTGCCCTACAAGGGCACCGGCCTGGCGCTGCAGGACCTGGTCGCAGGCCAGGTGCAGTTCATGGGGGGCTCGGTCGGCGTGGGGCTGCCGATGGTCCAGGCAGGCAAGCTGCGCGCGCTCGGCGTGATGAGTCGGCAGCGGCTCGGTGCGGCGCCCGACGTTCCGACTTTCGCCGAGGCCGGCCTGCCCGACCTCGAGGTCGGCACCTGGAACGTGGTGATGGCGCCCAAGGGCACGCCCAGTCCTGTCGTCGAGCAACTGAACCGGGCGATCAACGAGGTGCTGCGCGAACCCGCGATCCACTCGAAGCTCGAATCGCTCGGCATCATTCCGGTCGTCGACTCGTCGCCGGCGAGCACCGCGGACACGATCGGACGCGAGATCGACAAATGGGCGAAGGCCTTCGAGATATCGGGAGCACAGCGGCAGTAGGCAAACGATCGCCTTAATTGGCAAGAATCAAGCCATCGTCGGCGATTTTGTCGGATCATCGGGCAGGCTGACCCGCTTAGAGGAATGACCCGGCCATGCTCCGCTTCGATGTCCCTCCCGTCTACTCCAACGTCGCGCGTGCCGACGCCTTCGTCACCTTCGTGCTCAGCGTCGCCGCGCTCGCCTTCGGCCTGCCCTGGCTGTTCGTGATCCTCGCCGCGGCCGGCTTCGTACGCGGCTTCTTCGGCCACAGCCACTGTCCGGTCCATAGATTGCATAGAGCATTGCTAGAAGCACGCGGTTGGGCCGGCAAGAAGGAGAACGCCGGCCCGAAGATGTTCGCTGCCAAGCTGCTGTTCGTCGCGAGCGCGGCGAGCGTCGTGCTCTGGCTTCTGGGAAGTCCGATGTGGCAGGTGCCCGCAGCGGTGCTCGCGGTGTTTTCGTTCGCCGAATGGGCTTTCTCTTTCTGCGCCGCGTGCTGGGCCTACACACTTTGGTACCGGCTTCGCAGCCAATAGAGAGAGCGTTCGGCGAACGACACGTCCGCGGGCACGGCCGCCTGCATCAGCCGACCTTCACCGGCACGAAGATCCGGTTGCCGTCGCGAGCGATCAGCAGTGCAACGGCCTTGTCGGCCTTCTTGACTTCCTTGCGCAACTGCTCGACCGACTTGACCGGCTCGCCGTTGATCGCAACGACCACGTCGCCGGGCCGCAATCCGGCCGCCTTCGACGCACCTGCGACGCCTTCGATCACGAGCCCGCCGTCTGCTGCCCCGGCTCGCTCTTCCGGCTTCATCGGCCGAACGGCCAGGCCGAGGCTGCCCTGGCTGGCGGCCGCATCGGCTGCATCGGCCGTCTTCACCGGGTCGTCACTGGTGGAACCGAGTTGAGCGGCGATCTCCTGGCGCTTGCCGTCGCGCCAGACCGTCAGCTTGACCGTCTGCCCCGGCTTCGACATGCCGATGATCCCGGGCAACTCGCTCGAAACGTCGATCTCGCGCTCGTCGACCGCCAGGATCACGTCGCCGGATTTCAGCCCCGCCTTGGCAGCCGGGCTGTCCTCGGACACGTCGGCAACCAGCGCGCCTTTCGGAGCATCGAGACCGAAGGAGTCGGCGAAGGTCTGGTTGACCTGCTGGATCGTCACGCCCAGGCGCGCATGGGTGGCATGGCCGGTCGCCACGATCTGGTCCTTGACGTTCAACGCCACGTCGATCGGGATCGCGAAGGACACGCCCTGGTAACCGCCGCTGCGGCTGTAGATCTGCGAGTTGATCCCGACGACCTTGCCGTTCGTGTCGAACAGCGGACCGCCCGAGTTGCCCGGGTTGACCGCGACGTCGGACTGGATGAACGGAACGAAGCCGCCGTCGGGCAGCGTGCGGCCGGTCGCGCTGATCACGCCGGCGGTCACCGAGTTCTCGAACCCGAACGGCGATCCGATCGCCAGCACCCACTGGCCGACCTCGACATCCGAGGCCTTGCCGAGCTCGACGGTCGGAAGGCCCTTCGCGTCGATCTTCAGCACGGCGACGTCGGTCTTCGGGTCGCTGCCGAGCACCGTGGCGACGAACTCGCGCCGGTCGGTCAGCTTGACGGTGACTTCGCTCGCATCGCGCACGACGTGCGCATTGGTCAGGATGAGGCCGTCGGAATCGATGACGAAGCCCGAGCCCTGCCCGCGCGCCGGCATCTGGCGTTGTTCGGGGTCGCCGAAGCCGGGGATCTGGAAGCGTCGGAAGAATTCGAACATCGGGTCGTCCGGATCCATGCCGCGCGGCACGGCGCCGCGCCACGAACCGTCCATCGAGACCTTGCTCGAACCGGTGACCGAAATGTTGACGACCGCCGGACCGTAACGCTTCGTCAGCGCGGTGAAGTCGGGAAGCGCGACCGCCGCGGCCGGCGCGGCGTCGGTCGAGGCGCCTGCCGTCTGTTGCGCCATCGCTTCGGGAGCCGAAGCGAGGGCGGTCATTCCCGCGGCTCCGACGACACCGGCCACCATCAGCGCGGCCACGAGCTTGTTGGGTGCGAATTTTCTGCTTTTCATCTCGAGAGCCTCGAAAGGCCGTTGGTTGACGAGGCCTCGAATGTGATCCCCGATTCTTAGCGCTGCCTTAAATCGTCGGATTCCGGCCCGAATCGAAGCAGCGGTTATCTTCTGATCAGCACGTCCCGCCGCATCGGCGGACGCACTCCAGGTAAAGGTTCAGGGAGTCGAAGATGCAGGGAATTCTGCTGTTCGCGCACGGTGCACGCGCCGACGTCTGGGCCACGCCCTTTCGCGCCGTGCGCGATCGGCTTCGTGCCGAACATCCGGATCGGCCGGTCGAGCTGGCCTTCCTCGAATTCATGTCGCCCGAATTCGATGACGGCGTCGAACTGCTGTGCAAAGCGGGAGCCACGCGGCTGCTCGTCTGTCCGCTGTTCCTCGGCAGCGGCGGCCATGTGCTGCGCGACCTGCCCACGCTGGTCGACGCTGCCAGAGCGAAGCGCCCGGGGATCGTCATCGACTGTGCGCCGTCGCTCGGCGAAGACGCCGGGATGATCGACGCAATCGCGCAGTTCTGCATCCGCCAGCTCGGCCCTCCCTGATCCCGGGCCATTGCAGGATTCCGGATAAGCAAGGAACAAAGAACTCGTTCACCGCCGCTGCCTGGTTTCCTATCCTCGGCGTTCTCCTCAAACGATTCCGGGAAACGCCAGGCCCATGGCTGCAGATTCGATCGAAGGCGAGACCTCGGCCCACGAACTCGCCGCGCTCGCCCGGCTCGTCGACGGCATCGCCGAGTTCCAGCCCGCGGCGTTCTCGTGCAGCTTCGGCCTCGAGGACATGGTGATCCTCGACCTGCTCGCACGGCACCGTCTGCCGGCCGAGGTCTTCACGCTCGACACGGGGCGGCTGCACGAGGAGACGCACGCACTGATCGCCGAGGCGCAAGCCCGGTACGAGCGGCCGATCCGCATCCTGTTCCCGCAGGCCGCTGCGCTCGAATCGTTGGTTCGGCGAGACGGTCCGAACGGGTTCTACTCGAGCATCGAAGCGCGCAAGGCCTGCTGTGCCGTGCGCAAGGTCGAACCGCTGGGCCGCGCGCTGGCCGGCAAGCGCCTTTGGATCACCGGGCTGCGACGCGGGCAGGCGGTCACGCGCAGCGATCTGCCGGTCCTGGGCTACGACGACGGACACGGGCTGCACAAGCTGAACCCGCTCGCCGACTGGACCGAAGCGCAGGTGCTCGACTACGTCGCCCGCTACCGGGTACCGGTCAACGCGCTGCACGCGCGCGGCTATCCGTCGATCGGCTGTGCACCGTGCACACGGGCCGTCGCGCCGGGCGAAGATGCACGCGCCGGCCGCTGGTGGTGGGAAACCCCGGAGCAGAAGGAATGCGGGCTGCACGTCGCACCCGACGGCAGGCTCGTGCGCAGCACCGCTGCATCGCATCCGAACGACGAAAGCGCCACGCCACTCCGACTCTCCGCGACATGAACGCTCCCCTCCCCCTCGCCCTGCATTCGCGCGCCGCGGCGACGCGCAGTCACCTCGACGTCCTCGAGGCCGAGTCGATCCACATCCTGCGCGAAGTCGCGGCCGAATGCAGCAAGGTGGCGCTGCTGTTCTCCGGCGGAAAGGACTCGGCGGTCGTCCTGCACCTGGCGCTGAAGGCCTTCTTTCCCGAGCGTCCGAGCTTCACGCTGCTGCACGTCGACACGGAACACAACTTTCCCGAGGTCATCGCGTTTCGCGACCGCGCCGCCGAACGGGCCGGCATGAGACTCGTCGTACGCTCGGTCGGCGATTCGATCCGTGCCGGACGCGTGCGCCTGCGCCGTCCCGACGAACCGCGCAATCGGCACCAGTCGGTCACGCTGCTCGACGCGATCGCCGAATTCGGCTTCGAGGCCTGCATCGGCGGCGCGCGTCGCGACGAGGAGAAGGCACGCGCCAAGGAGCGGATCTTCTCGTTTCGCGACGAGTTCGGCCAGTGGGATCCGAAGAACCAGCGCCCCGAACTCTGGTCGCTGTACAACACGCGCGTTGCGCCCGGCGAGAACATCCGCGTCTTCCCGCTATCGAACTGGACCGAACTCGACATATGGCAGTACATCGAGCGCGAGGCGATCGAACTGCCGTCGATCTACTTCAGCCACCGGCGCGAGGTCGTGCGGCGCGGCCGGGCGCTGGTGCCCGTGACCGAGCTGACGCCGCCGCGCGAAGGCGAAGCGATCGAATCGCTGCGGGTGCGCTTTCGCACCGTCGGCGACATCACCTGTACGGCGCCGGTCGAATCGACGGCGGCCACGCTGGCCGAGATCGTCGCCGAAACCGCGATCACGCGGATCACCGAACGCGGCGCCACGCGCCTCGACGACCAGGCAAACGAGGCCGCGATGGAACTGCGCAAGAAGGAGGGCTATTTCTGATGGGCGCCCCGGAACCGATCCACGGCGGCCTGCTGCGCTTCGTGACCGCCGGCAGCGTCGACGACGGCAAGAGCACGCTGATCGGCAGGCTGCTGCACGACAGCAAGGGGCTGTTCGCCGACCAGCTCGACGCGATCGAGTCGGCCTCGCGCCGACGCGGCTTCGGCGGCGTCGACCTGTCGCTGATCACCGACGGCCTGCTTTCCGAGCGCGAACAGGGCATCACGATCGACGTCGCCTACCGCTATTTCGCGACGCCGGCCCGCAAGTTCATCATCGGCGACTCGCCGGGCCACGTCGAATACACGCGCAACATGGTCACCGCGGCCAGCACGGCCGACCTTGCGATCCTGCTCGTCGACGCGCGCAGCGGCATCGTCGAACAGACGCGCCGCCACGCCTACCTCGCGCACTGGCTCGGCGTGCCCGAACTCGTGCTCGCGGTCAACAAGATGGA
>JAAZBL010000385.1 GCA_012513825.1 Limnobacter sp.
GCATCGTCGAAGCCGCTGCCGAGATCCGGCCGCTCGGCGTCGGCATCAACGTGCAGCCGAGCGCCGTTGCCGAGCTCGCGATGCTCGGCCTGCTCGATCGGCTCGACGCGATCGGGGTGCGCACGGCGGCGGTCGGCTACTACAACCGGCACGGTCAGCACATCTGGACCGAACCGCGCGGCCTCGACGCCGGCTACGCGGTGCCGCAGTTCTCGATCCACCGCGGCCGGCTGCAGATGATGTTGTTCGACGTGGCGCGCGAACGGCTCGGCGGCGAGGCGATCGGCTGCGGGATCGAGGCGCTGTCCGCGCAGCCCGACGACGGCCGCGTCAGGTTGCGGCGTCGCGCCGACGGCAGCGTGCACGACGAGCAGTACGAACTGGTCGTGGGCGCCGACGGCATTCATTCGGCGATACGCCGGCAGTTCTACCCCGACGAGGGACCGCCGTGCTTCTCGGGACGTATCCTTTGGCGCGCGACCAGCTACGACCGGCCTTGGCTCGGCGGACGCACGATGGTCATGGCCGGCCACGCGAACCAGAAGCTGGTTGCCTACCCGATCTCGATGCCCGATGCCGACGGCCGGGCGCTGCTGAACTGGATCGCCGAGCTGCGCGTGCCGGGCGAGACGCCGCCGAAGGACGACTGGAACCGCGAGGTCCCGTCCAGCGTCTTCGCGCCCGCGTTCGCCGACTGGAAGTTTCCGTGGCTCGACGTTCCGGAGCTGTTCGAGGGTGCGGAGCGCGTGTTCGAGTTTCCGATGGTCGACCGCGACCCGTTGCCGCGCTGGAGCTTCGGCCGCGTCACGCTGCTCGGCGACGCCGCGCACCCGATGTACCCGATCGGCTCGAACGGAGCCTCGCAGGCGATCCTCGATGCGCGCTCGCTGGCCGACGCGCTGGCCGGCGAGCCGGCGTCGCCCGGCGATACGGCACCGCCCGGCGAGCCGGCGCGGGAAACGGGCCGGCCGGCAGCGGTCCGCGCCGTGGCCGACGCGCTCGCCGTCTACGAAGCCGATCGTCGGCCGAAGACGGCGCGCATCGTCCTGGCCAACCGCGGCAACGGCCCCGACCAGGTCATGCAGCTCGCCGAGGAGCGCGCGCCCGACGGATTCGCGCACATCCACGACGTGGCTTCGCACGAGGAGCTGTCGGCGATCGCTGCGCAGTACAAGGCGCTGGTCGGGCTCGAGATCGAGACCGTCAACGCGAAGATCGCGGCCTGGCGGCAGCGCGGCTGAGCGTCCGGGCCGATCGCCGACCGGCGCCGGAAAGGGCCTGCCGTGTCCTCGACCGCGCTTGCGCTGATCGTCGTGGCCGCGCTGCTGCACGCCGGCTGGAACCTGTGGATGAAGCGCTCGGGGACGGCCGGCGGTTTCGCCTTCGTCTGGGCGACGAACCTCGTCGGAGCGTTGCTGTTCACGCCGCTGGCCTGGCTGGCCGGGGCCTTCGAGTCGGGGATCGGCGCCGCCGGCGAAGGCATCGGCGCCGCCCCGAGCGCCGTGAGCGTCGTGCCCGTCGCGCTGCCGCCGACAGGCGTACGCTTCGCCGACTGGCCGGTATCGATCTGGCTGGCCGTCCTGGGCAGCGTGCTGCTGCACACCGCCTATTTCCGCGTGCTGCAGCGCGGCTACGGCGCCGGCGACCTGTCGATCGTCTACCCGGTGGCACGCGGCACCGGACCGCTGCTGGCGTCGATCGCGGCCATCGTCTGGCTCGGCGAGCCGGCCGGGCTTCATTCGATCGCCGGGCTTGCCTTCGTCGTGTCGGGGACCTTCACGATCGCCGGCGGTTTCGGCACGCTGCGCGGGGGCGCTTCGACGCAGACGCGTCGCGGCCTCGCCTGGGGGCTCGCCACCGGCGTGCTGATCGCTGCCTACACGGTCAACGACGGCCGCGCCGTGTCGGTGCTCGGCGCCCATCCGCTCGCCTATTACTGGTGGATCTGCCTGCTCCAGGCCGTCGTGCTCGCGCCCTGGGTCATGCTGACGGTTCCCGGGTGGCTGCAGCTGCTGCGCGCTTCGTGGCGCGTCGTGCTCGCCGTCGGCGTGCTGTCGCCGCTCAGCTACCTGCTGGCCCTCGAAGCGATGCGGCGCGCACCGGTCAGCGTCGTAGCGCCGGCGCGCGAGCTGTCGATGCTGGTGGCCGCGCTGGCCGGCTCGACGCTGCTGCGCGAAGGGCAGCTCGGCCGGCGGCTCGCCGGTTCGGCGCTGATCGCCGGCGGCGTCGCGCTGCTCGCTTCCGGCGCTTGACCAGGGCCGGTGATCAGGCCCTAAGCCTGATCGATCGCCATCGAAATCCGCGCGACCGCCTCGCGCACGGTCATCCCGGCCTCGAGGCCGGCCGCGCGCGCCTGGGCATTCAGGTGCGTGAGCACGCCGTGCTCGTAGCCGTCGCGCGCCTCGCCGATACGCGCCGATTCGTGCGAATAGCAGCCGCAGGCCACGCCGATCTCCTGCAGCAGATCGGTCGCGACGACACCGGCGCGCTCCTTGCCGACACCGGCATCGTTCAGGAACACGGCGCGCGGCCTGACCGGCGCACGCAGCACGAAGCCGGTCGACGAGAGCCCGCCGTGCGAACCCGAGACGATCACGCCGTCTGCGCAGCGCTCGTCGATCGCGGTGATCGAATCGAGCAGGTGCAATGCGAGGCTCACGGCTGCGCGCTCGGTGCGGCTGTGTCGTCGAACAGGCGGCGCAGCGATTCCGGGAGCGGAATCGCGCGCATGCGCTTCGGGTCGTCCGGGTGCGGTTCGCCGATGAACCGGACCTCCCAGCCCTCCGCGAGCAGCGTGTCGCCGCGCATCGCGCGATGCGCGACGCGGAAGGTCTTCGCCGTGAAGCTCTCGACCCGCGAATGGATCTCGATGCATTCGTTGTAGCGCGCAGGCGCCCGGAAGCTCGCGCCGGCATCGGCCAGCGGCCAGACGATCAGGTCCTGTTCGCGAGACCGGTCGTGCGACTCGCCGATCGAGAAGAACATCGCGTGGACGGCGTCGTCGAACCAGCGAAAGAAGTTCGGGTAGTAGACGATGCCGGCGGGATCGCAGTCGCCGAAACCGATGCGCACCGGGTGGACGTAGCTGAGCATGGCCGGTTTCAGGCGACCCGGACCTTCAGTTCGCCGACGCCGGCGACCCGTCCTTCCATCAGGTCGCCGGCCTGGACCGCGGCCACGCCCTCCGGCGTGCCGGTGAAGACCAGGTCGCCGGGCTTGAGTTCCCAGTACTTCGACAGGTGCTCGATCGTTTCGGCGATGTTCCAGATCAGCTTCGAAACGTCGCTCGACTGGCGCGGCGTGCCGTTGACGTGCAGCGAGATCTCCCCGCCGGCCATCGGCTGGCCGCCGGCGGCGCCCGGAACCTCGGCTGCGCGGCGGATCGGGCCGATCGGCGCGGAGCGGTCGAAGGCCTTGCCGATCTCCCACGGGCGCCCGAGCTTCTTGGCCTCGCCCTGCAGGTCGCGCCGGGTCATGTCGAGGCCGACCGCGTAGCCGAAGATGTGACGGCCGGCGTCGGCCGCGGCGATGTTGCGCCCGCCTTCGCCGATCGCGACGACCAGCTCGATCTCGTGGTGCAGGTTGCTGGTGCCGGGCGGATACGGAATCTCGCCGACGACGCCCTCGGGGACGACGACCAGCGCGTCGGCCGGCTTCAGGAAGAAGAACGGCGGCTCGCGTCCGGTGAAGCCCATCTCCTTTGCATGCTCGACGTAGTTGCGCCCGACACAGTAGACGCGGTTGACCGGAAACTGCATGTCGGTGCCGGCGACCGGCACGGCGGCGGGCAGCGGGGGGGTGAATGCAAAGGACATCCGGGCGCTCCAGCGTTCGCGAATCAGGGAACCGATAGCGTAACGCTTCGGCGGTGCCGGGTCGCGCCGTTCGGCGACGGACGGCGCTCGAGCTACCTGCCGATGGTCTCGCTCCGGCTCTCGTCGTATCCCTCCATCGGCACGTAGTGGCCGGTGACGGTCCACCAGTCGTCGGGCAAGGCCCCGCTGAAGCTGCCGTCGACGACCGGAACGATCCGGTACTGCATGTCGCCGGCGACCTTGCCGATCGCGAGGACCGCCTGTCCGCCCGGCGGAGGCTGGCCGTTGTCGACCGTGACGACCCGGCCTGCCGCGGCGCGGTCGCTGGTCGCGAAGGACTCGAAGCGAGTCGCCCTGCCGGTGACGACCTGCACCTGTGCGCCGCTGTACAGCCGGGCATGGTGCGGCGGATCGTCGCGCGGATCTTCGATGAAGGAAACGAACTGCACGTCGTTCGGCCGTCTGGCATCGGCCGGGTGCGGGGCGACGGGGCCCGGTGGCGCCGCGTCGGGGGCGAACTCGAACATCACGCCGATCTTGCGGATCTCGCCCGGATCGAGGGTCAGCCAGCGATGCTCGAGATAGGTCCGGTAGAAGGGGTTGGTCTGGCTGGGCTGGATCAGGACGCGCGTGCGCTGCGCAAAGGGATTCTGCACCTGCAGGATCGCGGTCTCGCGCGAGGGCGCCGACGCGGTCGCCGAAATGAATTTCGTGTAGTTCGACTGCGCGAGATTGTTCTTTTCGCTGGTTTCCTTCACGCCCGTCGCCGTCTGGTAAGGCGCGATCCGCACCTTGATGCACCAGTGCCCGCCGAAGGGCGGCACCCAGGTCGACTCGAACTGCGTCGAACCGTTCACCGGGATGTCTTCGACATCGGAGCCGATCGGAAACTCGGCGTCGAAGCCGATGTTGAACGGTTTGGCGAAGAACTCGATTTTCACCTGCTCGGCGTTCAGCGTGCCGCCGTTGTGCACGGTGGCGACGACCGTGTTCGTGTGGCCGATCCATGGCACGTTCTTCCACGCGGGGTCGGCGGCGTTCCGCGCGTTCATGACCTCGATGTCCGGGCTTTGCCATTGCGCCTCGGGCGACGCCGGCCAGGGCCGGATGTACGGATCGGGCCGGCTGCTCGTGCCGTAGCGCACGCGCAGTTGCGCCGACCCGGCAGCGATCGGGCCGGCATCGGCCCGGAAATCGGTCGGGTAGAACGGATCGGACACGTCGGGTTCGCGGTAGTTCTGCCCGCTGCCCAGGACGCTGCCGTCGCCGTCCGGGTCGTTGTCGAGCAGCAGGATGTCCGGACGTTCGATCGGCATCGCCGAGTTCGAAAGCACGTCGGTGCCGACGATCCTCCTGTCCAGCGGCAGGCCCTGGTCGCCGAACTGGCCGCCTTGCTTGCTGCGGTACTCGAAGTAGTAGTTCCAGCCGTTGGCGACCCGGACTTCGGCCGCGAGCCGGGCACCGGCGGATGGCGCGCCCAGTTGGGCCGGGCGCAGTGTCACGGTCCTGTCGACCGGCGGTGCGTTCGGTACGTTCGCCGCGAAATTGAAAGGCTCGACCCAGGCCGCATCGATCCAGCCGAGCATCATCCGGTTCGCAATCGAGAAGTGGGGCAGTCCCGCGTCCTGGCCCATCAGGTCCCAGGTGTCGAGGTTTCGCACCTGGGTCGGCGGGTTGAACATCGGCACCTTCGGCGTATACAGATCCGGCAGGCCCAGGTTGTGCCCCAGCTCGTGGCTCAGTGTCTCGTGCACCTGTTTCGACTGCAGCAGCTCGAAGTCGGCTGGCATCGAGATCGTGCCGGGATTGAAGGTGCCCTCGGCGGTCGTGATCGACGCGCCGTTGGCCGATGGCCAGGCGAACACGGCACCCGAATCGAGCGACGGGGTCACGCAGGCCAGGCTTCGGCCGCTGCCGAACTGGATCAGGCCGTCGGCCGCCGCCGCACAGGCGGGGTAGAACGAAGCCCGCGGCTTCCAGATCGTCAGCTCGGGGTCGCCGGAGTGAGGCGTGTCGTAAAAATAGTCCTCCCAGGGGCCGGGGAGCTGCACCGGTCCGAAGACGCTCGCCGTGATCTGGAACTTTCCGTACGACACTTCGTCGAAGAAGGCGGCGGCGCTCGGGCTCGCATCCTGCGCCTCGTCCAGCCAGTGATCCCGAATCGCTGCGACCGCAGCAGCGTCGCCCGGATAGCGCTGGCTCGCCGTGTCGACGAGCACGATGTCCAGTTGCCGCGAACCGATCGCGCTCAGCACGTCGATGTTCTGCGGCACGCCGGCAGGCCCGCCGCCCCACGCCGCGCCGGGCACTCCGGTCGGCTTCTCGACGACGCCGGCGATCCACAGCGAGGGCCCGGCCGCTTCGTCGGTCCAGGTGGTGCTCACGTCGAACGGCGCCTCGAGCATCAACGCGCTGGTGTTCGTGTCGAAGACCTGCAGGCGGTAGGACCCCGGCTGGTATCCGGCAAGCAGCATCAGCTCGGGCCTGGCCGGGTCGAAGCTCGCATCGCGTGACGGCGATACCTGGCCGGCCTGCGGGCCGGCCGGAACCACGAATTCGAGGTCGTCGAAGGCCACGCCCGCGCCGACCGTCACCGGAATCCGCGCGTAGCTGCCTGCGAAAAGCGGTGCCTCGGGCATCTGCAATCCGACGGTGGCGCATCCCTGCAGCACGCCGGAAGCGAATCCGGCGGCCAGCAGCACGGTCCATGCGCACGGTGCAAAGCCGCTGCGAGCGCGAGCATCCATGGCGGCCTCCGTTGCGGAGGTGTGCACGATCCGACTATGCGCCTGGCCTGGATGCGCCGCAAGGCACCTTTGTGGGAGCCACGGCGACACTTCGTGGGAGCCACGGCGGCAGATTCCGCGCCATCGACGCGGACTCGCTCGAGCCGGCGGCGCAGCGGGTCGATAGAATGGTTCGTTTGACCTCGGAGCGCCCGCGATGAATCCCGTCGAATCCCGTCTGCGTTCGCTGCTCGAGCAGCGCATCCTCGTTCTCGACGGTGCGATGGGCACGATGATCCAGCGCTACGGCCTCGACGAGGCGCAGTTTCGAGGCGAGCGCTTCGCCGCCTTCGATCGCGACGTCAAGGGCAACAACGAGCTGTTGTCGCTGACGCAGCCGCAGATCGTCCGCGAGATCCACGAGCAGTACCTCGAAGCCGGCGCCGACATCGTCGAGACGAACACCTTCGGCGCCACCGCGATCGCGCAGGCGGACTACCGGCTCGCGCACCTCGCCGGCGAGATGAACCTGGCCGCCGCACGGCTGGCGCGCGCGGCCTGCGACCGCTACAGCACGCCGGAGCGCCCGCGCTTCGTCGCCGGCGCGATCGGGCCGCAGCCGAAGACGGCCTCGCTGTCTCCCGACGTCAACGACCCGGGCGCGCGCAACGTCACCTTCGACGAGTTGCGCGAGGCCTACGCCGAACAGGTGCTCGCGCTGATCGAGGGCGGCGTCGACATCCTGCTGGTCGAGACGATCTTCGACACGCTGAACGCGAAGGCCGCCGTGTTCGCGATCGACGAGATCCTCGCCGAGCGCGAATCGCGTGGGCTGCCCCGGCTGCCGATCATGATCTCGGGCACCGTCACCGACGCGTCGGGGCGGATCCTGTCGGGCCAGACGGTGGAGGCCTTCTGGAACTCGCTGCGCCATGCGAGGCCGCTGACGATCGGGCTGAACTGCGCGCTCGGTGCCGCGCTGATGCGCCCGTACATCCAGGAAGTCTCGGACAAGTGCGACGCCTTCGTCTGCGTCTATCCTAACGCCGGGCTGCCGAATCCGATGTCGGAGACCGGTTTCGACGAAACCGCCGAAGTCACGTCGCGGCTGCTGCGCGAGTTCGCCGAGGCCGGCCTCGTCAACATGGTCGGCGGCTGCTGCGGCACGACGCCCGAGCACATCGCGGCGATCGTCAGGGCGGTCGACGGCCTGCCGCCTCGCCCCGTGCCGCAGCGTGCTCCGGCGATGCGCCTGTCGGGCCTCGAGGCCTGCAACATCGACGACGACTCGCTGTTCGTCAACGTCGGCGAACGCACGAACGTCACCGGCTCGAAGGCCTTCGCACGAATGATCCTGGCCGGGCAGTTCGACGAGGCGCTGGCCGTGGCCCGCCAGCAGGTCGAGAACGGCGCCCAGATCATCGACGTCAACATGGACGAGGCGATGCTCGACTCGGCCGCGGCGATGACGCGCTTCCTGAACCTGATCGGATCGGAGCCGGACATCGCGCGGGTGCCGATCATGATCGACAGCTCGAAATGGAGCGTCATCGAGGCCGGCCTCAAGTGCGTGCAAGGCAAGGCGATCGTCAACTCGATCTCGCTGAAGGAGGGCGAGGACGAGTTCCTGCGCCAGGCCACGCTGTGCCGACGGTACGGCGCCGCCGTCGTCGTCATGGCCTTCGACGAGCAGGGGCAGGCCGACAGCTTCGAGCGCAAGACCGAGATCTGCGCGCGCGCCTATCGGCTGCTGACCGAACGCGTGGGCTTTCCGGCCGAGGACATCGTCTTCGACCCGAACATCTTCGCGATCGCCACCGGCATCGAGGAGCACGACCACTACGCGGTCGAATTCATCGAGGCCACGCGCTGGATCCGCGAGCACCTGCCGCATGCGCGCGTGTCCGGCGGCGTCTCGAACGTTTCGTTCAGCTTCCGCGGCAACGATCCGGCGCGCGAGGCGATCCACACGGTCTTCCTGTACCACGCGATCCGTGCCGGGCTGAACATGGGGATCGTCAACGCCGGCATGGTCGGCGTCTACGACGAGATCGAGCCGGAGCTGCGCGAGCGGGTCGAGGACATCGTGCTCGACCGCAAGCCTGCGCTGACGGCCGAGCGCGCGCGGCTGGCCGAGGCCGCCGCGTCGGGCGACGGGGCGAGGCTGGCTGCGGCGCAGGCGGAGCTCGACGCCGAATCGGCCAAGACCGCGACCGAGCGGATGATCGAGTTCGCCGCCACGCTGAAGGCCGGCGGCGCCCGCAAGGAAGAAGACCTCGCCTGGCGCGGCGAACCGGTCGAGAAGCGCCTGGCGCACTCGCTGGTGCACGGCATCACCACCTTCATCGTCGAAGACACCGAGGAAGCGCGCCAGGCGATCGCCGCGCGCGGCGGCCGCCCGATCGAGGTCATCGAGGGGCCGTTGATGGACGGGATGAACGTCGTCGGCGACCTGTTCGGTGCCGGCAAGATGTTCCTGCCGCAGGTCGTCAAGTCGGCCCGCGTGATGAAGCAGGCGGTCGCGCACCTGATCCCGTTCATCGAGGAGGAGAAGCAGAAGCTCGCCGATGCGGGGGGCGACGTCTCTTCGAAGGGCCGGATCGTCGTGGCCACGGTCAAGGGCGACGTTCACGACATCGGCAAGAACATCGTGTCGGTCGTGCTCCAGTGCAACAACTTCGACGTCGTCAACATGGGCGTCATGGTCCCGTGCTCGGAGATCCTGGCCAAGGCCAAGGAAGAGAGCGCCGACATCGTCGGCCTGTCGGGGCTGATCACGCCGTCGCTCGAAGAGATGGCGCACGTCGCGAAGGAGATGGAGCGCGATCCGTGGTTCCGCGAGCGCGACATCCCGCTGCTGATCGGCGGCGCCACCACGTCGCGCGTGCATACGGCGGTCAAGATCGCGCCGCACTACTCGGGGCCGACGATCTACGTGCCCGACGCCTCGCGTTCGGTCCCGGTCGCGCAGAACCTGCTGTCGCCGGAGAATCGCGCCGACTGGCTGGCCGGGCTGCGCGCCGAGTACGAGCGCGTGCGCACCCAGCACGCGGCGAAGAAGGGTCCGACGCTGATCACGATCGAGGCGGCGCGCGCGAACCGCGAACCGGTCGACTGGCTGCATGGCGGCGCCGACGGCGGGCCGTACCGGCCGCCGCGTCCGTCGTTCATCGGCCGGCGCGAATTCCGCAACTTCGACCTGACCGAGCTCGCCCGTTACGTCGACTGGGGCCCGTTCTTCCAGACCTGGGACCTGCACGGCCCGTATCCGGCGATCCTGAACGACGAGGTCGTCGGCGAATCGGCGCGGCGCGTGTTCTCCGACGGCAAGTCGATGCTGCAGCGGATCATCGCCGGGCGCTGGCTGACGGCCAACGGCGTGATCGCGTTCCTGCCGGCCAATTCGGTCGGAGACGACGTCGAGCTGTACACCGACGAGTCGCGCGAGCAGACCGCGTTCACCTGGCACAACCTGCGCCAGCAGACGGCCAAGCGCGAGGGCGTGGCCAACAAGTGCCTGGCCGACTACGTGGCGCCGAAGACGATCGACGGGCGTCCCAGCGGCATCGCCGACTGGGTCGGCATGTTCGCCGTGACCGCCGGCATCGGCGCCGACAAGAAGGCCAAGGAGTTCGTGGCGATGCTCGACGATTACTCGGCGATCATGCTCGAGGCGATTGCCGACCGGCTCGCCGAGGCGTTCGCCGAATGCCTGCACGCGCGCGTGCGCCGCGACCTGTGGGGCTACGCCGCCGACGAGGAACTCGGCCTCGACGAAATGATCGCCGAGCGCTATCGCGGCATCCGTCCGGCCCCCGGCTATCCGGCCTGCCCCGACCACACGGTCAAGCGGCCGATGTTCGACGTGATGCGCGCCGAGGAGATCGGGATGGAGCTCACCGACAGCCTCGCGATGTACCCGGGCGCCAGCGTCAGCGGCTTCTACCTGTCGCACCCGCAGGCAGCCTACTTTAACGTCGGACCGGTCGGCGACGACCAGTTGCGCGACTACGCGGCCCGCACCGATCGCTCCGAGGAGGAGCTGCGGCGCTCGCTGGGCAGCCTGTTGTAACCTTGGAGGCTGGCCGACCGAGGCCTCCACCCACGCAACACAGGAGCGGAATTGGCAAAGCCGAACTACGCATTCGCCAAGCGGCAGAAGGAACTCGCGAAGAAGCAGAAGAAGGAAGAAAAGCTCAAGCGCAAGGCCGAGGGCCGCCAGAGCCACGCAGACCCCGAGCAGAACGAAGCGGGCGTGCCCGCCGATCCGGACAGCCCCGAGGCCACGGACACCGGAGCGCGCGAAGCGTAGCCCCGGGCCCGCGATGCCAGGCAGGCCCGGGTCCGCGGGCCCCGGGCAAGCTCAGCCGTGCTGCGGCTGCTGCGCCTCGTGGATGCGTATGCGGTTGCGGCCCGCGCGCTTGGCCGCGTACAGGGCGCTGTCGGCCCGTTCGATCCAGTGCTGGCAGTCGGCGGTCTCGCTGTCCAGCGTCGCGATGCCGAAACTCATCGACACGATGAGCCCGCCGCCGATCGGCATCGTCGTATCGTTCAGCGCGGCCTGTATCCTCTCGGCCGCCGCGCGCGCCTGCGCGGCGTCGGTCTCGGGCAGGATCGCCGCGAATTCCTCGCCGCCGTAGCGCCCGACCAGGTCGCCCGGTCGCAGGCCGCCCGCGAGCAGGCTGCCCAATTGACGGATGACCTCGTCGCCGGCCGTGTGTCCCCAGGTGTCGTTCACCGTCTTGAAGTGATCGACGTCCATCAGCATCAGGCTCACCGGCCGTCCGTAGCGCTGGAAGCGCTCGAACTCCTCCTGCAGCCGCTTGTCCCAGTGCGCACGGCTGTACAGGCCGGACAGCGCATCGTGCTCGTGCAGTTCCCGCAGCGCATCCTTCTGCTGGCTCAGCTTCATCGAAAGCTGATAGGTCGTGGCGCCGATCAGCAGCGGATAGATGACCATGAACGGCACGCAGGCGAAGACCACGGTCAGGTTCGGCACCAGCTGCAGGCGGACGTCGAGCACCAGCGTGCCGAACAGCATGCCGGCCACGAGCATCGGCAATGCGCGCAGCAGCATCGGCCAGCCGCCGACGGCGATGTTGCTCATCCCGACCATCGTCAGCAGCTGCACGC
>JAAZBL010000386.1 GCA_012513825.1 Limnobacter sp.
GTGCGCGAGCTGCGCAATGCGATCCATCGCGGCTTCATCCTGGCCGAAGGCGATCTGATCGACGCCGACTGCCTGCCGCTCGAACATGTCGCGGCCACGCTGACCGAGTCCGACGCGTCCGGTTCGACCGAGATGCCGCGCGCGGACAGCTTCTCGGGGCCGGCCGGCGAAGGCGCACCGGCGACCGGCGACTGGCTGAGGGACACCGCGGTGCGCGACGACGCGCAGCGCGAGGCATCGACCGGCGAGGACACGGCACAAGCGACCGCTGTCGCGGCCCACGTGCCGGAGGGCTCGTCGCATCGCCCGCTCGCGATCACGATCGGCATGACGATCGCCGACGCCGAACGCGAGCTGATCATCGCCACGCTGGCCCATTGCGGCGGGCATCGCGAGCGCGCCGCCGAAATGCTCGGCATCAGCGCGAAGACTCTCTACAACCGGCTCAAGCAGTACGGCGGGTTCTGACGAAAGCGCCTGCCGGAAGGCAGGCGCGGTCTGGGCATGCGCGGGTTGCAGGGCGCCGACGCCGCAGACCGTGGCAGCGCCGATCGCCGGGGCTGCCGATCAGCGGGGCTACTGCCCCCGATCAACGGGGCTGCTGCGCACCGATCAACGGGCTGCCGATTGCATCACGGACGCGTTGGCCATCGCGTTCAGGCGCCGCGCGTCGACCGGCGGAATGCCGATCGCGTCGCGATACTTGGTCACCGTGCGCCGTGCGACCTTGACGCCGCGCTCGGCCAGCGCCTTGGTCAGGCGGATGTCCGACAGCGGCATCGCCGGGTCCTCGGTCGCGAGGATGTCGCGGATGAGCACCTGGATCGAGCGCGACGATACGCGGAAGCCGTCGGCGGCCTCGAGCCGGCTGCCGAAGAAGTGCTTGAATTCGATCAGCCCGCGCGGCGTGGCCATGTACTTGCCCGCGGTCACGCGCGAGATCGTCGATTCGTGCAGGCCGGTCTGCGCCGCGATGTCGCGCAGGAACAGCGGCCGGATCGCGATGTCGCCGTGCTCGAAGAAGCGCTGCTGCGCGGCGACGATCGCCTCGGCGACGCGGACGATCGTGTCGGCGCGCTGTCGCAGGTTGCGCAGCAGCCAGCGCGCCTCGGAAAGCTGTGTACCCATCGGCGTGTTCGACCAGCCCCGGCTGCTGCGCACGACACTGGCATAGGCGCGGTTGATCCTGACCTGCGGGCTTGCGTCGGGATTCACGTGGACGACCCACTTGCCGCCGACCTCGCGAACGATGACCTCGGGGATCACGTAGCGATTGTCCTGCACGGCAAAATCCTGCGCCGGGCGCGGTGCCAGGCTGCGGATCAGCTGGTGCGCCTCGCCGAGTTCGGCCTCGGTGCATTTCAGCTTGCGCGTCAGCGCGCCGACGTCGTGCGCGCTGAGCAGGTCCATGCATTCGACGACGAGACGCAGCGCCAGGTTCCGCCCCGGCTGGTCTTCGGGCCGGCGCTCGATCTGCAACCGCAGGCATTCTTCGACCGAACGTGCGCCGACGCCCGCGGGATCGAGGCTCTGCACGAATCGAAGCGCGACGGCGAAGGACTGCCGGAACTGCTCGACGAGCGCCGAATTCTCGTCGTCCTCGTCTTCTTCAGCCTGCTGCAGCGAACTGCCGGCCAGCGACGGCGCCACCGACGCAAGGACGTCGCGCCAGTCGTCACGCAGGTAACCGTCGGCGTCGAGCGCCTCGACGATGAGCCTGGCCACCGCCGCGTCGGCGGGCTCGAGCGCGCTGACGTTGACCTGCTGAAGCAGATGCTCGCGCAACGAGACGCGCGCCGGCGTCAGCAGGACCGGATCGATCGAGTCTTCGCCGCGCCCGCCGCCGGTCGGCCAGGCATCGCCGAAGTCGGAAGGCGTATCGGCGGCCGGTGCTTCGACGATCTCCGCCTGCGCGGGCGTCGCGTCGGCCGCCTCGGACAAGCTCGAGCCGGTGTCGAAGCTGTCGCCGGACGGCGCTTCGAGCGCGTAGTCGAGGCCGGCGTCGGTCGACGGTGCCTGGCCGTCGGCGCCGACTTCGGCCGATGCGGCCGGGGCCGCGTCTTCGGGGCGCTCGAGCAATGGATTGGTCTCGAGCAGCTTTGCCACTTCCTGCTCGAGTTCGAGTGCCGACATCTGTAGCATCTTCAGGCCATGCTGCACCTGTGCCGACAGGACTGCTGCCTGTCCGGCCTGAAGACGTAGCCCTGCTCCCTGCATGCTGCATCCTTTCGGTCTGATCGCGCCTATGGCAAGCAGCATTCGTGCCAGACATCAAAAGCCTTGTCGATCAGGCACTTGCGACGCCGGACACCGAGATCCGCGGCGGTAAGTCCGACCGGTTCCGGAAAGGCGGGAAGCCTGCGGCAGAAAAAATGCGTGGCGAACGCTTGCGGGCTCAGTCGCGCTGCGAGGCCGCCAGCGCCTGGTCGATGTCCCAGATCAGGTCGTCGATCGACTCGAGGCCCACCGACAGGCGGATCAGGTCGGGGCTGACGCCGGCCGCCTGCTGTTCCTCGTCCGAAAGCTGCCGGTGCGTCGTCGACGCCGGATGGATGATCAGCGTGCGGGCGTCGCCGACGTTGGCCAGGTGGCTCATGAACGTGGCCGCGTCGATGAAGCGTTCGCCGGCCCTGCGCGCCGCGGCCATCGGATCGCCGGTCGCGCGCTCGGCCGGCGCCTTGACGCCGAAGCACAGGATGCCGCCGGCGCCTCGCGGCAGGTAGCGCTGCGCCAGCGCGTGATACGGGCTGGACTCCAGGCCCGGGTAGTTGACCCAGGACACCAGCGGGTGGCCTTGCAGGTACTCGGCGATTCGCACCGCGTTGGCGACGTGCCGATCCATCCGCACCGGCAGCGTCTCGATCCCCTGCAGCAGCAGCCAGGCCGACAGCGGCGCCAGCGTCGGGCCGAGCGTGCGCGCAGTCTCCATCCGTGCCTTCATCGTGAAACCGAAATCGCCGAAGGTTTCGTAGAAGCGTACGCCGTGGTAGCCCTGCGACGGCTCGACCATGTCCGGGAACTTGCCGTTGTCCCACGGGAAGCGGCCGCTCTCGACGACGACGCCGCCCATCGTGGTGCCGTGGCCCCCGAGGTATTTCGTGGCCGAATGCACGACGATGTCGGCGCCGTGGTCGATCGGCCGGCACAGGTAGGGCGAAGCCAGCGTGTTGTCGACGACCAGCGGCACGCCGTGCTCGTGGGCGATATTGGCGACGGCGGCGATGTCGAGCACATTGAGCCGCGGGTTGGCGATCGTCTCGGCGAACACGGCCTTGGTGTTCGGGCGCAGCGCGCGCCGGAAGTTCTCCGGGTCGTCGGGCTCGACGAAACTGCATTCGATGCCGAAGCGCGCGAAGGTCACGGCGAACTGCGAGCGCGTGCCGCCGTACAGCGTGCTGGCCGAAACGATGTGATCGCCCTGCCGGCACAGCGTGAGCATCGCCAGCATTTCGGCCGCCATGCCGCTGGCCGCGGCGATCCCGGCGCGTCCGCCTTCGAGCGCCGCCAGCCGCTCCTCGAGCACGGCGACCGTCGGGTTGGACAGTCGCGAATAGACGTTGCCGAAGGTCTGCAGGTTGAACAGGCTGGCCGCGTGCTCGGCAGAATCGAAAACGAAGGACGTGGTCTGGTGGATCGGCACGGCGCGTGCGCCGGTGGCCGGATCCGGAATCTGGCCGGCATGCAGGCACAGCGTCTCGATGCCGAACTGGCGATCTTTCATCGGAGCTCCCGAGTCTCTCGAACGAGGCAGTGCGTCGCGGCGGCTCGCCGGACGATCATCAGTAAGGCAACTGCCGGGGCCGGCGTGCCGAAACGATTCCGGTGTCGACGCCGACCCAGTTCAGCCCGCCGAACAGCCGCGCGTGTTCGATCTTCACGCAGCGGTCCATGACCGAATCGAGACCGGCGTCGCGCGCGATCCGGTCGGCCTCTTCGCTGAGCACGCCGAGCTGCTGCCACAGCGTGCGCGCCCCGATCGCGACCGCCTGCTCTGCGATCGGAGGGACGTCGGCGCTGCGCCGGAATACGTCGACCATGTCGACCGGATGCGGAATGTCGGCCAGCGACTTGTAGCAGCGCTCGCCGAGGATCTCCTCGTAGCGCGGATTGACCGGCACGATCCGGTAGCCGTGCTCCTGCATGTATTTCGCCGCGAAGTAGCTGGGCCGATACCAGTCGGCCGACAGGCCGACGACGGCGATCGTCCGGTTCGTCGCCAGGATCCGGCGCAGCGTCTCGATGTCCGACATCAATGGTCCTCCTTGCCGCCGCACCCGGTGCGGCGTGCTATTTTACGGAGCGGGGCAACGCAGATGCGAGAGGCGAGAATATGGCCAATGCATTCGGGCTCGGCGACATGGCTTCGATGGGCGTTCCCGGGGCCAACCCCGCGCAGGGTGCAGGGCTGCTCGAGACGCTCGAGCTGGTGCGGAAAGCCTGGGGCTCTTTCGCGCTGCCTCCCGGGCTCACACCGACGCTCGATCCGGTAGAAATCGAGCGCCGGATCGTCGAGCTGCGGTCGATCGAACAGTGGCTGGCGATGAACCTGACGATGCTGCGCGGCACGATCCAGGCCTTCGAGATCCAGCAATCCACGTTGAGCACGCTGCGCTCGATCGGCGAATCGAGTGCGGCGGCCGTGACGGCTGCTGCGGCGGCCGCCCAGACCGGCTTCCCGCCCGGCCCCCCCGATGAGGCCGGCATCGCCGATCTGGACGAAGTCCGGGAAGCACCGGCCGCCGGGCCGGCCGCCGACACGCGACGCGAAGCGCAAACGGGCGAGGCCGCCGGCGGCGAAGAAGGCGACGCGAGCGAGCCGGGCGCGATGCCGTTCGCGGCATTCGCGGGAGGCACCGATCCGCTCGCGTGGTGGGACATGCTGCAGAAGCAGTTCGGCCTGGTCGCCAATGCGGCGATGGCCAGCATTCCGGTGCCCGGTTCGGTGCCCGGCATGCCGGCAGCCGGCATGCCGGGCTCGAGCGCGACGCAGGGCCAGGCGCAGCCCGCCGGACAGTCGGCCGATGCGGGGACCGGGGCGGCCGGCCGCGCCCGCTCGACCGCGGGCCGCAAGAGCGGCGCCGGGTCCGATGCCACGCGCTCCGAATCGTCGACGAGCGGGTCGCGGGCAGCCGCATCCCGGGCGAGCGGCGCCGGCGCAGCGACTTCTTCCGCTTCGGGTACCCGAACGACGAAGTCGTCGGCGGGGGCGCCCGCCGCGGGATCGCCCGCCGCGGGATCGCCCGCCGCGGGATCATCGGGACGGTCGACGGCAAGCGGCGGCCGCCGGCGCTCGACGCGTTCGGGCTAGGGCCACGGGGTCGTGCGACATTTCAGCCACGCCAGCGCGAGCCACGCCGATTGGCGCCAGGCGGTCGAACTGTTGCTTGCGAGGCTCGGAAACGACCGCGGCAAGTCGGTCCCGAAGGACAGCCGCCGGCTCGCGTTCGTTTATGCGACCGACCCGATGGCCGGGCGTCTCGAACAGGTTCTCGAAGAACTCGGCCGACGTCGGCACGACATCGACTGGGTGGGCGCGATCGCTCACGGCGTCTACGGCGTCGACGCCGAGTTCCGCGAGCAACCGGCGCTGGCTGCGATGGTCTGCGAGCTGCCGAACGACAGCTTCAGCGTCTTCGGCGGCCGCAATCGGCTGGAGATGGTCGCGCCCACGGGCGGCGTGCATGCCGCGATCGTGCATGCCGACCCCGCCACGCCCGATCTGAACGAACTGCTCGGCGACCTGCTGCGCCACGTGCCTTCGGGCGACGTGGTCGGCGGCGTCGTCGGCGGCGACACCGAGCCGGCGCTGCAGCTGGCCGGCGACGTGATCTCCGGCGGCGTGTCGGGCGTCGCGCTGGGCCCGCAGGCACGAACGCTGTCGCGGCTGACGCAGGGCTGTTCACCGCTGGCCGGCGAACACATCGTCTCCTCGTGCAGCGCGCAGTACATCCAGACGCTCGACGGCCGTCCGGCGCTCGACGTCCTGCTCGACGATCTCGACGTGCCTGCCGAGGCGCGCAGTTCGCGCGATGGCGAAGAGATCCTGCGTGCGCTGCCGTCGGAGCGGCTGGCGCGCGGGCTGATGATCGGGCTCGCGCCGGGGGGCAGCACGCCACGAGGGATCGGCTTCGGCGACTTCCGCGTGCGCAACGTGATCGGCATCGACCCGACGAACCGCCTGCTCGCCGTCGCGGCGACGCCGGAACCCGGCGAACGCGCCGTCTTCTGCACGCGCGACCAGAAGGCCGCCCGCGCCGACCTGACCCGGATCTGCACCGAGTTGCGCGAGGAGGTCGAAAGCGAATCGCTGCGGATCCTCGGTGCGCACTACGTCAGCTGCGTCGCACGCGGCGCCCATCTGTTCGGCGCGCCCGGAGCCGAGCTCGATCTGATCGCCCACAACCTCGGCAAGCTGCCGCTGGTCGGATTCCTGGCGAACGCCGAGATTGCAGGCGACCGGATCTACGGCTACACCGGGATACTGACGCTGTTCGTCGAAGCGGGCGAGAACGGTCGCTAGCCGCGCAGTCGGATTCTCCGAGTCTCGGTCGTACTCGCCGAGCCTCCGTCGAAGGCGTCGAGCTTCAGTCGGACTCGTCGAAGATGTCGGCGACCTCGGGCGCGGCGCGGCCGCGTCGCCAGCGCGCGAGCTCGGGCCCGATCGCCGCCAGCCTGTCGAGCACCTGCACGCCGTCCGGCGCCCTGCGCCGCAGCAGCGTGCAGCCGCCCCCGGCCCACAGCTCGGTGGCGGCCGGCAGCGCCACGCGCAGGTGGCCCAGCGACTCGGCGACCTGCGTCGGATACGGCAGGCCCGACAACGACAGCGCGACGATGTCGGCGCGCTGGGCAGCGGCAGCGCGCGCGATCTCCAGCAGCGGCGTCTGCACGCCCAGCGAGGTGCAGCGGCAGCCCTCGAGCGCGAACAGCGCCTCGGCCATCAGCAGGCCGAGGCCGTGCGGATCCCCGGGCAGCGTCGTGAGCAGGATCCGCGGGCCGTGCCGAACCGGCGGAATGCTGGCGATCGCGCTGCGCAGAACGACCTGCATCGATTCCGTGTACAGGTGCTCTTCGAAAACCTCGAGCTGGCCGTTCGCCCAGGCCTCGCCGATCAGCCGGTTCAGCGGAGCCGCCTGCTCGACGACGAAGCGGCCCACGCCGCGTCGCAGCGCCTGCTGCGACAGCGCACAGCGCAGCGCTTCGATGTCGTGCATGCGCAGCAGTTCGTAGTAGTGCCACAGCTCGCCGTCGGCGTGCGGGTCGGCCCCCGGGTGCTCGGCATCGGTCGCCGTGACGGCATCGACGGCGCCGTACGGTTCGCAGAGTTCGCGAAGCGCTTCGATCGGCTGCCCGACGATCTTGCCCGGACGGTGCCCGGCATCGAGCAGTCGCCGCAGCACGCGCAGCTTGTCGACATCGTCGCGCGAATAGAGCCTTTCGCCGGCAGCGTCGCGGCATGGCTGCGGGAAACCGTAACGCCGTTCCCATACCCGCAAGGTGTCCTTGGTCAGGCCCGTATCGCGTTCGACCGCCGATATGGTCAGGCTCATGCCGCGCTGCGTGGCTCCCTGGATCAATGGCCCCGTTCTCCGAAAGCTCGTTTGACCGGGCGAATGGTCGGCTCGTAGTATAGGCCGACGGGGCGCCCGAGCCGCCCGGAGCCCCCGGCAGCGACAGCAGGTGACGCCGATGATCTCCTTCCCCATTCCGTCCCGCCGCTGGCGCGGCGGCGCAATGTTCGCGATGCTCTGCCTACTCGCCACGCCGCTTGCGGTCGGCGCTGCGCAGCCGGGCGCCGTCGGCACGGCCCCGGCCGACAAGGCCGCCGCTGCCTCCACCGCGGGCTCGACCACCGCCTTGGCCGCCGCCTCGACCGCCGGCCCGGCCGGCCCGGCTTCCGCCGACGCCTGCCCGCCGCTGCTCGACCGGAGCTTCGCGCGGCTGCAGGACGAAACGCAGCTCGACCTTTGCCGCTTCGCCGGCAAGGTGCTGCTGGTCGTGAACACGGCGAGCTACTGCGGCTTCACGAAGCAGTACCAGGGCCTCGAGGCCTTGTACGCACGCTACGCCGACCGCGGGCTCGTCGTGCTCGGCTTCCCGTCGAACGATTTCAAGCAGGAGGCGAGCAGCAATCGCGAGATCGCCGAACTGTGCTTCGACACCTACGGCGTGAAGTTTCCGATGTTCGTGCCGAGCCAGGTGACCGGGACCGGTGCCAATCCGCTGTACGCGGATCTGGCCCGAATCACCGGCCAGCAGCCGGCCTGGAACTTCCACAAGTATCTGGTCGCACGCGACGGGCGCACGGTCACCGGCTTCCCGAGCAAGGTCGGTCCGCTCGACCGGAAGCTGCTCGCGGAGATCGAGGCTTCGCTGGACGCCCGATGAGCGCATCCGGACCGAACTCGGCAGACGACACGAAGGCACCCGCAGCGCCGGCGTTCGAGCGCAAGATCGTCGCGCCGGCGCGGCTGGCCGAAGCGGCGAGCGCGCTCGCCCGGCCGCTGGTCTTCACCAACGGCGTCTTCGACATCCTGCACCGGGGGCACGTCAGCTACCTGGCCGAGGCGCGTGCGCTGGGCGCTTCGCTGGTCGTCGGCCTGAACGACGACGAATCGGTGCGCCGTCTCGGCAAGGGCGAGGACCGGCCGGTGAACACGCTGGCCGACCGGCTGGCCCTGGTCGCCGCGCTCGAATCGGTCTCGCTGGTCAGCTGGTTCGAAGACGATACGCCGCTGGCCCTGATCGTCGCGCTGCGCCCCGACGTGCTGGTCAAGGGCGGCGACTGGCCGGTCGAACGCATCGTGGGCGCCGCTGAGGTCCACGGCTGGGGCGGCAGCGTCCATTCGATTCCGTTCCGCTTCGACCGGTCGACGACTTCGCTGCTCGATCGCATCCGCGCCTCGGAGCGCTGAGCCGCGGACACCCCGCCGCGGCGCCGCGCCCCGAGCTGCGCCGGGCGCTGCAAGCCCGCCGTCCGGCGCACAAGCCATTGCCAAGGCCCGGCAGGCTGCCTACCCTCGCCATCGGATCCGCCGCGGGCTCCGTCCGGAGATCCGATCGGAATCCATGAAAAAAGGAGGAGAGGAGATGGCGGGGAAGTTCGTGATCAGCAAGACGAGCAACGGAAAGTTCCACTTCGTGCTGAAAGCCGGCAACGGCGAGACGATCCTGCAGAGCCAGGTCTATTCGAGCCTCGATGACGCGCGCAACGGCGTCGAGTCGGTGCGCCGGAATTCGGCCGACGAGGGCCGTTTCCAGAAACTGAGCTCCAGGCGCGACGAGCCTTATTTCACGCTGACGGCGACCAACGGCCAGGTGATCGGGCAGAGCGAGATGTACTCGTCGAGCGCCGCCCGCGACAAGGGCATCGCATCGGTGCGCGCGAATGCGCCGCAGGCCAGCCTGGACGACAGCGCGGCGACGGCATAGCGGTCCCGGGCGTCCGAATCCGCAATCCGGGCGTCCGGACCAACGAACTCGTCGTCGCGGAGCTAGTCGGAAATCCGGTCCGGCGCCGCCGGCACCGGTGTCGACGAAGGGCTGCCGAGCCGTCCGAGCGGCACCACGCGCAGCCGCTGCGGTTGCAGCTCCTGCGGCGGCTCCCGGTCGGCGAACCAGCCCTGCCACCAGCCGAACATGGCCACGTTCGCCACGAGCAGCAGCAGCAGGATCCAGCGCATCGGCTCGCGTCCGCTCAGGCGAGGTCGCCGTCCGGCGACCGGAGCGCACGCAGCGACACTTCGCCCGAACTGAGCTTGCAGACGCCGTCGGACGTCTCGACCAGCAGCGCGCCGCTGTCGTCGATGCCACGCGCGATGCCCTGCTGCACGGCCACGCCGGCATGGTCGAGCACCACGACCGGCTGCCCGTCGAGCGCGTCGAGGCGCTGCCAGGCCGCAAGGAACGGCGCGAGGCCTTCGACGAGCACCCGCCTGGCGGCCGCGTTGATCGCGGCGGCGACGAGGCCGATCACCGTCTCTGGCACCATCGGCTGCGCCGAGGCGTCCGAAGGGCCGTCCTCGTCGTCGAACAAGCCCGTCACGGGCTGCCCGATCGTCGCGCCCGGATCGCGAGGCACGAACAGGTTGATGCCGACGCCGACGACAAGCCGTTCGATCGGCGATTGCGCGCCGGCACCGCGGCGGGTTTCGACGAGGATGCCGCCGAGCTTGCGGCCGTCGCGCTGCAGGTCGTTCGGCCACTTCAACCGGAGCCCGGCTGCGCATGGCGCGAGCGCCTGCGCGATCGCGACGCCGACCGCGACCGGCAGGCCCGAAGGCGGCGGGCTCGTCGCCGCGACGGTACGCTCGATCGCCAGCGAGAAGGCCACCGAGCGCCCCGGCTCCATCACCCAGCCGCGACCGCGCCGGCCGCGACCGGCGGTCTGCCGCGCAGCCGCCAGCAGGCGCGGCCCGGCCGGCGCGCGGCCGAACGGCGCTTCCATCAGTACGCGGTTGGTGGACCCGGTTTCGTCGACCGTTTCGATCGCGAGGTCCTCGCCGGCCGCGGCCTCGCGTATGCGTTGGATATCGATTGCAGCCATCAGCGGCGAATCATATCCTGCGGCATCGATGATTTCCCCCACCGCTGCGCCGCCGGCGCGCCCCGTTCGTTCCCATCTCGCCGCCTGGCTTCTCGCCTGGATCGCGGTGATCGTCTACGTGTCGCTGCATCCGTGGAGCGGCTGGCGCGTGCCGGGTGTGCCGCTGCTTGCCTTCCTGTCCGAGCCGTGGCCGCGTTACTGGACCCGGCTGGACCTGATGATGAACCTGGTCGCCTACGTGCCGCTCGGGCTGCTCGGCGCCACCTGGCTCGCGCGCCGGCTGCCGACCGGAGCGGCCGCAGTGACCTCCGTCGTCTGCGCGGGACTGCTGTCCTGTTCGCTCGAAGCGCTGCAGACGCTGCTGCCGGCGCGCGTGTCGTCGCTGCCCGATCTGCTGTTGAACGTGGCGGGCGCCTTCGTCGGCGCGCTGGTCGTTCTGGTCGTCGGCCCGCGCCGGCTGGAGGCCCTGCCGATCGCCATTGCGCGCGCGCTGGCGCTGGCGCCGGGCAGCGGCCCCGGGGTGCTGCTGCTGGCCGCCTGGCTCGCCGTGCAATGCCATCCGCAGTCGGTCGCGTTCGCCAGCGGCGAACTGCTGCCGTTGCTGGCCGGCCGCTTTCCGGCGCTCGACGGCTGGCTGCAGTCGATCCGGCTGAGCGGCGAATGGCAGCCGGTCGCCGAGGTCTGCGCGATCGCCGCGACGACGCTGGGCGTCGGGCTGCTGGCGCGCGACCTGGTCCGCAACCATTCGCGCACCGCGATCGCCCTGCCGATCGTGCTCGGGGCACTGGCGAAATCCGCGGTCAGCGCGAACCTGCTCGGAGCGCGCAACGCGCTGGCCTGGCTGTCGGCCGGCACCCAGGGCGGCATGCTGGCCGGCGCGCTGCTGCTGGTGCTCGGCGCCTGGTGGCGCCCGCGCGCGCGGCTGCTGACGGCGATCGCGGCGCTCGCCATTGCGACGGTGCTGCACAACCTGCTGCCGCCGAACGTCTATTTCGAATCCACGATCGCCGGATGGCAACAGGGCGGCTGGACCAACGTCAACGGATTGCTGCGTGCGCTGGCCGTCGTCTGGCCGTTCGCGGCGATCGCCTGGGCGCTGTGGCGACTGCGGCAACGACGCGGCATCCTATAATCGTTCGACCATGAGCGGCCACTACTACGCCCATCACGTCTTCTTCTGCCTGAACCAGCGCGACGACAGCCGGCCGAGCTGTGCCTGCCACGACGCGGAACGGATGCAGGCCTATGCGAAGGCGCGCATCAAGGAACTCGGCCTGAGCGGGCCGGGCCGGATCCGGATCAATCGCTCCGGCTGCCTGGACCGCTGCGAGGAGGGTCCGGTCGTCGTCGTCTATCCGGAAGGCGTCTGGTACACCTACGTCGACGAGAGCGACATCGACGAGATCATCGAGTCGCACCTCGTCAACGGCAAGCCGGTCGACCGCCTGCGCCTGCCATGAACTCGGGCACGCGCACGCTGGTCGTCGACGGCCCTGCCGGTGCGATCGACGTTGCGCTCGACGTGCCCTCGGGTCCGGTGACCGGCGTCGCCGTCGTCGCGCATCCGCACCCGCTGTTCGGAGGCACGCGCGACAACAAGGTCGTGCAGACGCTCGCGCGCGCGCTGCTCGCGACCGGCCATGCCTGCTGGCGACCGAACTTCCGCGGCGTCGGCGCGTCCGCCGGCGAACACGACGAAGGGCGCGGCGAGACCGAGGACCTGCTCGCCGTCGTCGCCGCTGCGCGCAGCCACGAAACTGCGAACGCCGGGGCAGCCGCGGCGCTGGTGCTCGCCGGTTTCTCGTTCGGCAGCTTCGTCCAGACCCGCGTCGCTGCCCGCCTGCGCGAACAGGGCGCACCCGCCACGCGCCTGGTGCTGGTCGGTACCGCGACCTCGCGCTTCGAGGTCGAGACGGTGCCCGACGACACCGTGCTGATCCACGGCGAGCTCGACGACACGGTGCCGCTGCAGTCGGTATTCGACTGGGCGCGCCCGCAACAGCTTCCGGTGATCGTGATCCCCGGCGCCGACCACTTTTTCCATCGGCGGCTGCCGCTGATCAAGCGGATCGTCGTCGAGGCACTGGAGGCACGCCGGCCTTGAATCCGGACGTTCCGCGGGACGGCTCCGTCCCCACCGGCAAGCGCGTGGCGGCGGGCGACGACGCGGCCGCCGCGGCGGCGCAGCCGCGCAACGCAGAAGCGCAGCGGCGCGTCTACGCGCGAACCGCGGCCGGCGAGACCGAGCTGGCCGCGCGCGAACGACCGCTGTCCGGCAGCGCCCGCAGGTTGCTGATGCTGATCGATGGCCGCCGCACCGTCGGCCTGCTGTCGAACTTCGTGCGCACCGGCGAACTCGATGCGCTGCTCGCCGAACTGGTCGACCAGCAACTGATCGTCGCGACCGGAGTCGCCGACCCTCCCGACGAGCAGGGCCGGCTGGCGCGCCAGCAAGCCGAACAGGCCTCGTTGCTGGCTGCGCGCAGGCAGCTCGACCGGCTGTTCGAGCGCGAGTTCGGAACGGCCGGCCACGTCTGGGACGCCCGCGTCGCCGACTGCGTGAACATGGAAGTGCTGCGGCGCGTGCTGCGCGAAGTGGTCGACGTCATCTACTACCGGCACGGCGAGGCCGCCGCCCGACGGATCGTCGCGGCCGTGCGGCCGATCTTCGAACTGCGCCATCCGGATTGAGCGCAGCCTGCACCGGGCTCCTCGTATCGGCGGCGTCGGATTCGCACCCACGCCTATAATTCCGCTTTCTCCCGATGACACCCGCTCCGGCAAGCGCCGTGCTCGACGAATCTCGCCGAGCGCCGTCCGCTTTCCATGCGGCGGTCGGATCGGCCGTGCCGCCCGGCAAGCGCGGCAATCCTCGTCTTGCGCGCATCACCAGAGGCTTCCATCGATGCACCTTTTGTTTCCCTGCCCTTCGACCGTTTCGACCTCGCCGACGCTGACGGCCCGGCTGCGCGCGCGGCTCGGCCGCACGCTGCTGGCGCTCGCGGCCCTGCCCGCGTTGCTGATGCCGATGCTGTACATGCCTGTCGCGCAGGCGCAGGTCAGCGCACCGGAGATCGCCGCCCGCTCGTGGCTGCTGCTCGACGTGACCAGCGGGCAGGTCCTCGCCGCCCACGAACCGGACCTGAGGATCGAACCGGCTTCGCTGACCAAGCTGATGACCGCCCATCTGGCGTTCGCGGCGCTCAAGGAAAAGCGGATTTCGCTCGACATGCGCCCGGCCGTGTCCACGAAGGCCTGGAAGTCGATCGGTTCGCGCATGTTCGTCGACCCGGCCAAGCCGGCGACGATCGAGGAACTGCTGAACGGCATGATCGTGCAGTCGGGCAACGACGCGTCGATCATCCTCGCCGAGGCGATCGCCGGCACCGAGGAAGCCTTCGCCGAGGCGATGAACCGCGAGGCGCAGCGCCTGGGCATGCGCAATACGCAGTTCCGCAACGCGACCGGGCTGCCCGATCCCGAGCATTACACGACCGCGCGCGACCTCGCGCTGCTGGCCGTGCGCGTGGTCCAGGACTACCCCGACCTGTACCCGATGTACGCGAAGAAGGAGTACACGTACAACAACATCCGGCAACCGAACCGCAACCGCCTGCTGTTCGTCGACCCGACCGTCGACGGCCTGAAGACCGGCCACACCGAAGCGGCCGGCTACTGCCTGATCGCAACGGCACGCCGGGACCAGCCGGGCGGCAACTTCCAGCGGCGGCTGCTGTCGATCGTGCTCGGCACGAGCTCCGAGGCCGTACGCGCGATCGAAAGCCAGAAACTGCTGAACTGGGGCTTCCAGAACTTCGACGCGGTTCGCGTGCAGGCCAAGGCCCAGCCCAGCGGCGACTACCCGGTCTGGAAGGGCGCCGTCGACACTGTGCCGGGCGGCCTCGAACAGGACCTGATCGTGACCGTGCCGCGCGGCCAGGCCGACAAGGTGCAGGGCGAGGTCGAGCGCCTGCAGCCGCTGGTCGCGCCGCTCGCCGAGGGCGACCGGATCGGGATGCTGCGCGTGAAGCTCGACGGCCAGGTGATCGCCGAGCGGCCGCTGGTCGCGCTGAAATCCGTCGAACCCGCCGGCTGGTTCGGGCGCGCCTGGGACAGCCTGCACATGATGTTCGCGAACTGAGCCACCGCTGCCCGGAGTCCTCATGAACCAGCAGGCCAGCCCACCGAACGCCGCCCAGACCGTCTGGCTGAACGGCGCGTTCATGCCGCTAGAAGAGGCCCGCGTGCCGGTCCTCGATCGCGGCTTCATCTTCGGCGATGGCGTCTACGAGGTCGTCCCGGTCTACGGCGGCAGGCCGTTCCGCTGGGCGCAACACCTGGCGCGCCTCGAACGCAGCCTCGACCGCGTCGGCATCGCCAATCCGTTCGACCCGGCCGGCTGGACCGGGCTCGTCGAGGAACTGGTCGCGCGCCATCCGTGGCGCGACCAGTTCGTCTACATGCAGGTCACGCGCGGCGTGGCCCGACGCGACCATGCCTATCCGGCCGGCGTCGCGCCGACCGTCTTCGCGATGTCCAGCGAGCTGCTGCCGGTTCCGCCAGCGCAGCGCGAACAGGGACTCGCCGCGATCAGTCTGCCCGACGAGCGCTGGCTCCACTGCGACATCAAATCGACGTCGCTGCTCGGCAACGTGATGGCGCGGCAGGCGGCGATCGAGGCCGGCGCGGCCGAATGCCTGATGTTCCGCGACGGTTTCCTGACCGAAGGTTCGGCAAGCAACATCTGGGTCGTCCGCAACGGCGGCGTCATCGGGCCGCCGCGCAACCGGCTGGTTCTCGAAGGCATCCGCTACGGGCTGCTCGAGGAGCTGTGCCGGCACGCCGGCCTGCCCTTCGAGCTGCGCCGAATCGCGCGCGCCGAGGTCCTCGCCGCCGACGAGATCCTGCTCAGTTCGGCAACGAAGGAAGTGCTGGCGATCACCTCGCTCGACGGCAGGCCGGTCGGATCCGGCAAGCCCGGTCCGATCTGGCGTAAGCTGTACGAAAGCTACCAGGCAGCCAAGCAGGCCTGAGCCGCGCTCGGCCGGGCACCCCAGGACTCGACACGACGGGCTGGACACATGGCAAGCGACGCCGAAATGAAGGCGGCCTTCGATCGGCTCGAGCAGTTGCTCGAGTTCCCGGTCGACTTTCCGCTGAAGGTCATGGGCCGGCGCGTCGACGACTTCGCCCAGCAGGTCTCCGACCTCGTCCGCTCCCATGTGCCGGGTTTCGACCCGGCCACGATCGAGCTGCGGCCGTCGTCGCAAGGCAACTGGCTCAGCCTGACGCTCACGGTGCACATCGAATCGCGCGTCCAGCTCGAAATGCTGTATCGCGAACTCGGCGCGCATCCGCTGGTCAGGGTCGTGCTCTGAGCCCCGCCGCCGCGCCTCCGTTCGTTGCCGCCTCCGTCGAGCGGCCCCTGGTCCGGCCACCGAAGCGCCTGCGGTATCCGGACGCGCTCGACGCGATGCGCGCGTTCACCGCGGCTCGCGGTCCGGACACCCGCGACGAGATCTGGCTCGTCGAGCACGAACCGGTGTTCACGCTGGGGCACGCGTCGCGTCCCGAGCACCTGCTGGCGACCGGCGACATCCCGGTCGTGTGCACCGAGCGCGGCGGGCAGGTCACCTACCACGGGCCCGGCCAGGTGCTCGCCTACACGCTGATCGACCTGCGCAGGCGCCGGCTGAAGCTCCACGTCTTCGTGAACCTGATCGAACAGGCGGTCATCGACGTGCTCGCACGCTGGCGCGTCGGCGCGACGCGGCGTATCGGCGCACCCGGCGTGTACGTATCGACGCCCTCGGGCGAGCCCGGCGCTAAAATCGCGTCGATCGGGATCAAGGTCTCGCACGGCTGCACCTATCACGGCGTGGCCCTGAATGCAGCGATGGACCTCGAGCCTTTCTCCCGGATCGACCCCTGCGGCTATCCGGGGCTCGCGGTGACCGACCTGCGCAGCGAACTGCCGGCGTTCCGCGATGCAGACGTCGCAACGCCGGGCGCCGCTACGCCGGGCGCCGCTACGCCGCGCGTCGCCACGCCGGGCGCCGGCACGCCGGACGTCGCCACGATTGCCCCCGAACTCGGCGCCACGCTCGCCGACCTGATTCAAGGTTCCAGATGACAACGCCCGCCACGCCGACGCCCGTCCCGTACGATCCGACCGTCAAGCAGAAGGCGGCCGCGAAGACCTCGCGCATCCCGATCAAGATCGTCCCGGCCGGCGAGATCCTGCGCAAACCCGAGTGGATCCGCGTGAAGGCCGGCGCCAGTTCGGCCCGCTTCGGCGAGATCAAGCAGATCCTGCGCGAGCACAAGCTGCACACGGTCTGCGAGGAAGCCTCGTGCCCGAACATCGGCGAGTGCTTCGGCAAGGGCACGGCCACCTTCATGATCATGGGCGACAAGTGCACGCGCCGCTGCCCGTTCTGCGACGTCGGCCACGGACGCCCCGATCCGCTCGACGCCGACGAACCGGAGAACCTCGCGAAGACGATCGCGGCGCTGCGCCTGTCCTACGTGGTGATCACCAGCGTCGACCGCGACGACCTGCGCGACGGCGGCGCCCGGCACTACGTCGACTGCATCCGCAAGGTCCGGGAGCTGTCGCCGGCCACGAAGATCGAAGTGCTGGTCCCCGATTTCCGCGGCCGCCTCGAGCGCGCGCTCGAGATCCTCGAAACCGCGCCGCCCGACGTGATGAACCACAACCTCGAGACCGTGCCGCGGCTGTACCGCGAAGCCCGCCCGGGCGCCGACTACGCGCATTCGCTGAAGCTGCTGCAGGAGTTCGGGCGCCGCGTGCCCGGCGTGCCGACGAAGTCGGGCCTGATGGTCGGCCTCGGCGAAACCGACGACGAGA
>JAAZBL010000387.1 GCA_012513825.1 Limnobacter sp.
CGATGCCATCATAGGAGCAACCCTCGGTCTGCACTTCGGGTTTTACGGGGTGATGTCCATCAAGTTGTGGAACTAGGCAGCCACGGCCGACGGCTTGGTGGATCGGGCGGCGATCTTCATCGCCGCCTTGTTCAGGGTTCGGAAAGGTCCGCACCCGCGTTCGCCGCTTGATCTCCTCGTTCACCCGCTCGGGCAGATTCGTCGACCTCAAGTGCTTGTGGTGATCGCGCGGCAGCCGATCGAAGTTCAGCGTCTCGCCCACGTACTCCTCAGCCCAGTCCGTCATCCGCGATCCAGCGCAGCTCCTTCAGGCAGTGGTCGTCGACCTTGCGCGGCAGGTAGTCGAGCGCGTTGCGCAGCAAGCGCACGTGGCAGCGCTCCCAGCAGGCTTGGGTCAGCGTCTCTCGCGCAGCGCCTCCTTCAGCCCGTCGTGATCATCGGAGACGACTACCTCAGCGACTGCTTAGCCTGCATGCGGACTGGCGCTCGGGCGCCGTGATCCTGGCACTGAACCGCCCCGGGTTTCCCGGAGACAGGTTGCGTTGAGATCGCCTCGAGCAGTCGCGCCGCTTCGTAGGTCAGCGCCCTCGCAGCGAGCCGTACAACAGCAGGAAGCGGGGAGGATGCTGCGAGGGGGAGCGGACGGCAAGGCGTTCCTGAGTGGGTTCGTCGAACGCGTCCGGCTCTAGCGCCGGGAAGCTTGCTTGTGCCTCGAACATGTGGAGTTACTCAGTGAATCTGGGTGGAGCCTGGAGCCGTGTTTTCCCCTAGCGGCGTGCGCCGCTCCGGCTCCTGCGTCTCTGGAAACCAATGGCGCGTGCGGTTGGCGATGGTCACGAGCGACAGCATCACGGGCACCTCGACGAGCACGCCGACCACTGTTGCGAGCGCCGCGCCGGATCCGAGGCCGAACAGCGAGATCGCCACTGCGACGGCAAGCTCGAAGAAGTTGGAGGTGCCGATCATGCAGGCGGGCGCCGCGATCTCATGCGGAAGCTTGAGCCACCGCGCGCCGATCGCGCTGATGAAGAAGATCCCATAGGACTGGATGACGAGCGGCACGGCGATCAGCACGATCACGAGCGGCTGCGCGACAAGCGTGCGGGCCTGAAACCCGAATAGCAGCACTACGGTAGCGATAAGCCCGATCATCGACCATGGCTTGAGCGCCGCCACGCCGCGCGCAACCCTTTCGGGCCCTTCGCGCAGCCAGGCGTGCCGGGTGAGCATGCCGGCGAGCAGGGGCAGCGCCACATAGAGCACGACGCTCAGCAGCAGCGTTTCCCAGGGGACGGTCACGTCGGTTACGCCGAGCAGGAAGGCCGCGATCGGTGCGAATGCGAACACCATCACGAGGTCGTTGACCGAGACCTGCACCAGCGTGTAGTTCGGGTCACCCCTGGTCAGTTGGCTCCAGACGAAGACCATCGCGGTGCAGGGTGCGACGCCGAGCAGGATCATTCCCGCGATGTACTCGGAGGCGGAGGCAGGGTCGACCCACGGCGCGAACAGGTGCTCGAAGAACAGCACGGCGAGCGCCGCCATCGTGAAGGGCTTGAGCAGCCAGTTCACCGTGAGAGTGAGGAGCAGGCCGCGCGGTCGCTTGCCGACGTCCTTCACTGCGGCGAAGTCGATCTGCACCATCATCGGGTAGATCATCAACCAGATGAATACGGCGACGATCAGGTTGACGTGCGCCCATTCGATCCGCGCCACGAACTCGAACAACTCGGGCGAAACGAGGCCGAGACCCACCCCGGCGACGATTCCCAGTGCGACCCAGACGGTCAGGTAACGTTCGAAAAGTCCCATTGCTTCCTGCTTTCTGGTTTGCCTAGGGCAAAGCCTGGGTCGGATCCGCTCCATCGATGCGAACCCGGCCGCGGCCGGGAGATCCGTAAATGGCGCAGGGCGGCGAGTTCGAGGGTGACCGGATCCCTTCTATATTTCCATCATTATGCAATCATAGGTGGCGCTTGCAGTGCTCTCATCATTCCAATATGATGGAAATATGGAGGAAGCAGAAGTCGTCAAGGCACTTGCCGCTCTTGGCCAGCCGGTGCGGCTGAGGGTGTTTCGCGCTTTAGTTGTAGCGGGTCATGCCGGCCTCACGCCCGGGGTGCTGAGCGAGACCCTCGACATTCCGCCGGCAACGCTCTCCTTCCATCTGAAGGAGTTGACTAGCAGCGGCCTGGTCACGCAGGAGCGTGCCAGTCGCAACCTCATTTACCGGGCCGCATACGACCGCATGGACGAGTTGCTCGGCTACCTAACCGAGAACTGCTGCCAGGGGCAGCCGTGCCGAGTCCCCGCTACCACCGCGCAGTCCTGCTGAAGGAGCCTCACCGTGAAACGCTTCCACGTACACCTGCACGTCGAAAGTCTGGAGAGGAGCATCGGCTTCTACAGCCAGATGTTCGGCACTGAACCCTCGCGGGTCGAGACCGACTACGCGAAGTGGATGCTGAACGACCCCCCGGTAAACTTCGCCATCTCGACCCGTGGTGCGCAACCGGGCATCGATCACCTGGGCATCCAGACGGACAGCCCGGAAGATCTGGCCGAAATGAAGCGGCGGGCCCAGGCGGCCGACATGGCGCTGCTCGACGAAGGCGAAACCACCTGCTGCTACGCGCGCAGCGAGAAGCACTGGGTGACCGACCCGCAGGGCATTGCCTGGGAGGCCTTCCACACGCTCGAGAACATCCCGGTGTTCAACGAACGCGAGGCCGTGCGCACCGATGCTTCGGCGGGCGCCTGCTGCGCTCCTGCCACTCCCGGCAAGGACGTCGCGATTACGGTGAAGTCCGGTTCAGCCTGCTGCTGATCACGACCGACGTCCTGATCCTGTGCACTCGCAATTCCGCTCGCAGCGTTGCAACAGTTTTGCAACACCGACTCGGTAGCCCAGTTGCGGATCCCGTGAAATCCCGCGTCGTCGTTGGATTTTGCTGGTGGGCGGCGCAGGGTTCGAACCTGCGACCCCTGCCGTGTGAAGGCAGTGCTCTACCACTGAGCTAGCCGCCCCGTCGCGGGGAGCCGAGATTGTAGGGCATGCCGACCGCTCGATCAAATTCCGGGCGGCGGCTCGGTGCCCCGGCGCAGATCCTCGAGCCAGCGTTCGATCGCCTCTTCGCGTTCGACACCGCGCAGCCGCAGCAGCGCCGACGGGTGCAGGGTCACCAGCACCGGCCGTCCGTCGCCCCGCACGAGCCAGTTGCCGCGCTCGCGCATCACGGCGACCTTGCGGTCGAGCAGCGACGCGGCCGCCGTCGCGCCGAGCGCGACGATGGCCTTGGGCCGAAGCAGGGCGATCTCCTCGTCGAGCCAGTGGTGGCAGGCGGCGATTTCGCGTTGCGCCGGCGTTTTGTGGATGCGCCGCTTGCCGCGCATTTCGAACTTGAAATGCTTGACGGCATTGGTCAGGTAGACGGTCTCGCGGGGCCAGCCGAGTCGCTCCAGAGCGCTGTCGAGCAGCCGGCCTGCCGGGCCGACGAAGGGCCGGCCCTGGATGTCCTCGTGGTCGCCGGGCGCTTCGCCGACGAGCATCAGCGGTCCGCGGCCTTCGCCGCCGACCGTCTGTGTGCCGATGTCGCCGAGCGGACACTCGCGGCATCCGCGCAGGCGTTCCTGCAGTTCGCGGAGCGCCCTGGCCTCCTTCGTCATGCCGCCGGCCGTTCGTCCCCGACGCAGCCGAACTGCGCCCGCATCAGCCGATGCAGCGCTGCCGGGTCGACCGGTTTTTCGAGCACCGCGAGCACGTCGAGCCCGGCCAGTTCGTCGTCGCCGACCGCCTCGCGGTAACCGCTGTAGAGCACGATCGGCAGCCCGGGGCGTAGCGCCGAGAGGCTGCGCGCGAGCTGCGTGCCGGTGAGTTGCGGCATCGTCTGGTCGGCCAACAGCAGGTCGAACTTCTCCTTGCCGGCGACGAAAAGCTGCCGGGCGCTTTCGGGATCGGCCAGCGCGGTCACATCCAGCCCCCAGTTCTCCAGCAGTTCGCGCATGAAGCCGAGCACCGGGGCTTCGTCGTCGACCAGCAGCACGCGGCCGCGCAGCACTTCGGGCACGCGCGCGGCAGCCGCCCGTTCGCTTCGATGCAGGTCGCGAACGCTTCCGGCCGTGCCGGCTCCGAGCGGCGGCAGCAGGACCGCGAACCGCGTGCCGAACCCGGGCGTCGTGTCGACGACGATGTGACCGCTGTGCTCGTGAACGATCCCGTGCACGGTTGCGAGTCCCATGCCGCTGCCCTGGCCGACCTCCTTGGTGCTGAAGAAGGGTTCGAAGATCCGGTCGAGCACCTCGGCAGAGATGCCGGGGCCGTTGTCGGTGACCGACAGTTCGACGAAGTCGCCGGCCAGGCTTTGCCGGCACGAGCTGCAGACGCCGTTCCAGCCGCTGCGCCAGTCGGTGCTCACGCGCAGCGTGCCGATGCCGTGCAGCGCGTCGCGCGCGTTGATGCACAGGTTCATCAGTACCTGGTCGAGCTGGACCGGGTCGATCAGTACGGCGGGCAGCTCGTCGCTGCAGTCCACGCGCATCTGGATCGTGGCAGGCAGCGAGGCGCGCAGCAGCTGCGTGGCTTCGCCGATCGCCGTGCCGAGCGCGACCGGCCGCGGTTCGCCGCGCTGACCGCGGCTGAAGGTGAGCATCTGCCGGATCAGGTCGCGCGCGCGTTCGCAGGACAGGTGCGCCTGCTCGAGCTGCTTGGCAAGCCTGGTGTCGCCGTACGGAGCCTGGCGTTCGATCGCAAGCCCCACGTATCCCATGATCGCAGCGAGCAGGTTGTTGAAATCGTGTGCGATGCCGCCGGTCAGATGGCCGATCGCCTCCATCTTCTGCGCCTGGCGAAGCTGCGCTTCGAGTTCCGCGCGGCGCGCATCCTCGCGCTTGCGCTCGGTCAGGTCGCGCATGACGGCCAGCACGTGCGGCTCGTTGCGGTACTGCATCGGCACCGCGTGCACCTCGACCTCGAAACGACTGCCGTCGCGCCGGCGACCGATGGTTTCGCCGCTGACCGGGCGGCCGTCGACGGCGGCCCGGACCATGCGCCGGCAGTCGCGGTGCCGCTCTTCGGGCACGAAGATCTTGCACTCTTTGCCGACGATCTCGTCGAAGTCGAAGCCGTACATGCGCAGGAAGGCCTCGTTGACGTCGACGACGCGACCCGCCGAGTCGGACAGCAGCAGCCCGTCGACCGACGCATTGAAGATCGAGCGGTATTGCTCCTCGCTGTTGCGCAGCGCCTCCTCGGCGAGCTTGCGCTCGGTGATCTCCCTGGTGAACGCGAGCACCCGGCGCTTGCCGGCGATCTCGGCCGGCTTGATGTGCACCTCGTCCCAATGCAGCGAGCCGTCCCGGTTGCGGCGACGCCATTCGAAGGTGACCGGGGCGCCGGCCTTCGCGCGTTCGAGCATCCGCATCGCGTCGGCGCCGGAATACGGCGCTTCGCCGGTTCCGAGCCGGTCGAGCGGCAGCCGGCGCATCTCCTCCGCCGTGTAGCCGTACGAGCGGCAGGCCTTCGGATTGACGTCGACGATCGCCCCGGTGTCGCAGTCGTGCACGAAGATCGCGTCCTCGCTGGCATCGAAAATCGCCCGATAGCTGGCTTCGGAGCTGCGCAGCGCCGCTTCGGCGCGGCGGCGCTGGATCTCGTCGGCGGCCCGGCTGCCGCAGATCCGCAGCATCGATTCGATCAGCGATTCGTCGTCGAGCGGACGGCGCGCGAGCACCGCGATCAACCCGATCAGCCGGCCATCGGGGGTGGTCAGCGGATAGCCGGCGTAGCTGTCGATCTTCGCGTCGCGAAGGAAGTCGGCTTGCGGGAACATGTCGGCAAGCCCGCTGCGATAGCAGCGGAAGCCGTCGAGCACGGTGCGGCACGGCGTGCCGTGCAGCGGGTACGAGAAGTCGTCGCCGAAATCGCCGTCGCAGTAGACGCCGAGCGTCGTGACGATCCGTTCGTCGTCGTCGCCGGGCTCGCCTTCGCCCTCGACGACGCCGATCACCGCCATGTCGACCTGCAGGATCGTCGCGAGATAGCGCGTGAGCGCAGGCACCAGTTCCGCGCCCTCGGCTTCGAGCACGGCCAGCGCCGCCTGTTGCAGGGCCTGCTCGGTCTGCACCGGCGGGGCGCCGGCGTCGGCCTGCGCGGTCGCGGCGCTCGCGGCGTCGATGTCGATTCCGGGCCTTGGTGAGTTCATGTTGGCACCTTCGTTCGGCGCGACGACGCTTGTCAGTTTAGGCGCGAATCGATCGCCCAGTGCGTGCCCGATACGACCGGGCAACCATCTGAAACACGCCTGATACGAAGCCGGCGACGCAGACTGCCGGTGGTATGCCCCCGCTACGCGTCCTGCGGTACGGCGCCGCTACGCGTCCGGCGGCACGTACATGTAGCCGATGCCGCGCACCGTGCGGATCGCCTGCGGCCGCGAGCTTTCGGCCTCGATCTTGCGGCGCAGCCGCGCGATCCGGATGTCGATCGAGCGATCGAAGGGTTCCCACTCGCGGTTGCGCGTCATCGTCAGCAACTGGTCGCGCGACAGCACCTGGTTCGGATGCGTGGCGAAGACCTGCAGCAGCTCGAACTCCATCGTCGTGATCGGAATCTCGCGACCGTTGGCGTCGAACAACTGGTGCGAGCCGGTGTCGAGCGTGCAGGCGCCCAGCGGCAGCCGGCGCCGGCCGGAGGGCCCGCTGGAAGCGGCCTCCGGCGGCGTGGCCTGCAGGCGGCGCAGCACGCTCTTGATGCGTGCGCGCAGCTCGCGAAGGTCGAAGGGTTTGCCGATGTAGTCGTCGGCGCCGATCTCGAGTCCGATCACGCGGTCGACGGTCTCGCTCGATCCGGTGACCATGATGATGCCGACGTCGTAGTGCTCGCGCAGGTAGCGCGCCAGCGTCAGGCCGTCCTGGTCGGGCAGGCGCAGGTCGAGCAGCACGAGGTCCGGCGGCTCGCGCTCGATCGCTTCGCGCATCGCCGCTCCACTGTCCGCGCAATCGACCTGGTAGCCGTGCGAGCTCAGGTACTCGGCGAGCATTTCCCGCACCACGCGGTCGTCGTCGACGACCAGGATGCGCTCGACATCAGCCATCGGATTCCTCCTCGAGGCCCCCGCCGCCTGGCTGTCGGATGACGGCAGGGTCGATCCGGAGCGGCTTCGAGTATAGCGGCGGCACAAATGCGCAACAAAGCGTTTCGCCGCGGAAATTCCCCACATACAGACGAGGCCGAGACTCGCTTCCCATCGCGCCGAGTGCGGCGCGAGCGACTCGAACGGGGAAGCGGAGGATGCGGCACGCGCGTGCATGGATCGGCAACTGCCTAGCGGGCGGCATCGGCGCCTGTGCGTTGCCGGCGGCGCTGCTGTTCGCGGTCGCGATGGGACAGCGCTCGTCGCTCGGACTCTTCCTGTCGCCGATCAATACGAGCACCGGCGCAGGATTCGCGGCGCTGAGCTTCGCGCTGGCTGCGAGCCAGTTGGCGGCCGGTCTGTCGCAGCCGCTGTGCGGCCTGCTGTCCGAGCGCTTCGGTGCGGCGCGCGTCGTCGCCGTTGGCGCCGTACTGGTCGCGGCGAGCAGCGCCGCGACGGTGCTGGCCGGCAGTGCCACGAGCCTGGCCGCGCTGCTGATCGTCGCCGGCGCTGCGGGCAGCGCAGCCGGTGGCGCACCCTTGCTGCTCGGAATCGTCGGGCAGCGGGTCGTGCCCGAGCGGCGCGGCCTTGCCGCCGGCATCGTCAGTGCCGGCGGCTCCTGCGGCCAGATGGCGGTCGCGCCGCTCGCACAGGGTTCGATCGTCACGCTCGGATGGTCGGGCGCGATGTTGCTGATGTCGCTGCTGTCGCTGCTCGTCGCGCCGCTGGCCCTGGCGTTTCGCAGGCGGAACCGGAATCCGGTGCTGCACGATCGGCAGCCGCCGGATCCCGGTTCCGCGGCCTTGCGCGACCCGGGGTTCTGGCTGATCAGTGCCGGATTCGGCGTCTGCGGATTCCACGTCGGCTTCCTGACCGCGCACATGCCGGGCGTCATCGAGGCATGCGGCCAACCGGCCGCGCTGGCCGGCCTCTGGCTCGCGATCGTCGGCGCCTGCAACATCGCCGGCAGCATCGTCTCCGGAGCACTGACGCAGACGCGCTCGATGCCGCGGATGCTCGCGGGCGTTTACCTCGCGCGGGCGCTCGGCGTGCTCGTCTTCGTGTCCATGCCGGTGACGCAGCTCGGCCTGCTGCTGTTCGCCGTGTGGATGGGGACGACCTACATGGCGACGGTGCCGCCGACTTCCGGCCTGATCGCGGCTCGTTACGGCAACGCGCGGCTGGCGCGGCTGTTCGGCGTGGCCATGCTCGTACACCAGCTCGGCGGTTTCGCCGGCGTCTGGCTCGGCGGCGTGGTCTTCGAGGCAAGCGGCCGCTACGACGGCCTCTGGGCTGCAGACGTCGTCCTGTCGCTGGCGGCCGCGGCAGCGTACCTGCC
>JAAZBL010000388.1 GCA_012513825.1 Limnobacter sp.
CCGGCCCGGCGCAGCGAAGCGAGTCGTCGTCGCTGTCGCTGTCGGTGCGCTACGAGATCGACCTGTGGGGACGGCTGGCTTCCGGCCTCGAATCGGCGCAGGCTACGGCGACGGCGAGCCGCCACGATTTCGACGCGGCCCGGCTGAGCCTGCTGGCCGGCGTCGGCAGCGGCTACTTCCAGTGGCTCGCCGCCGAGGAGCGGCTGCGGCTGGCTCGCGAGAACCTGGCGATCGGCGAACGGGTGCTCGGCATCGTCGATGCGCGTTACCGCAATGGCGCCGCGTCGGCGCTTGACCTCGAACGCCAGCGCACCGCCGTGACTTCGCTGCGGGCGGCGCTGCTGCCGCTGCAGACACAGCAGCAGCAGGCTCGAAGCGCGCTGGCGATCCTGCTCGGCCGCGCGCCGCAGGGCATGTCGCTGGGCGGAGAGACCTTGTCGCAGATCGACGTGCCCGAGGTCCAGCCGGGCCTGCCGGCCGAGCTGCTCGTACGCCGGCCGGACCTCGCTTCGGCCGAAGCGCTGCTTGCCGCCGCCGACGCCGACGTCGCCGCCGCGCGCGCGGCCCTGCTGCCCGGAATCCAGTTGACCGGCTCGATGGGGCTGGCCAGCAGCGCGCTGCTGTCGCTGGCCGACCCGTCGAGCGGCCTCGGGATCGCGGCGTCGCTGGTGCAGACGATCTTCGACGGCGGCCGGCTGCGCGAGCAGGTCGAGATCGAGCGATCGCAGCGTCGCGAACTCGTCGAGAGCTATCGCAAGGCGGTCCTGGCTTCGCTGAAGGAAGTCGAGGACGGGCTCGGCAGCGCGGCACGCGGCGCCGCGCACGAGCAGGCGCAGCAGACGATCGTCGGGCAGGCTCGCCGCACGCTCGAACTGGCCGAACTGCGCTACCGGGAAGGCGCGGACGACCTGCTGTCGGTGCTGGATGCGCAGCGCACGCTGTTCCAGGCGCAGGACACGCTGGTTCAGCTGCGCCAGGCGCGGCTGAACGCGGCGCTGGACCTGTACAAGGCGCTGGGCGGCGGCTGGTCGACGAGCGCCTGAGCCGCGGGGAACACGGACCGGGCGTCCGCCTTCAGCCGTCGTAACGCACCGTCTCCGGCCAGCGCTGGCGCAGGTACAGCCATGCCGCCAGCCCGATCGCCAGCATCGCGAGCGCGGTGGCGCTCATCGCGACGGTCGAGCCCATGACCAGCGGGGCGACGAGGCCGGCCACCAGGCCGTTGGCGACGCTCGCCACGCAGGACTGCAGCGACGAGGCCATGCCGCGGCGTGTCGGGTGCAGGTCGAGCACCATCAGCGTGACGACCGGGACGTTGATCGCCCAGCCGAACGAGAACACGGCGATCGGCAGCAGCGCCCACGACACGTGCGCTTGGAAAAGCAGGTTGGCCAGCACGTTCGTGATGCTGGCCACGAACATGATCAGGAAACCGTGCCTGACCTGGCGGCGGCGCGTGAGCCTGCCGGCCATCCGGCCGCTGACCCAGGCGCCGGCCATGATGCCGCCGATGTTCAGCACGAAGAACCAGAAGAACTCGGTCGGCCCGAGACCGAGGTGCCCGCCCAGGAAGGCCGGCGCCGACAGCACGTAGAGGAACAGCCCGTTGAACGGCACGCCGCTGGCCAATGCGAGCAGGATGAAGCGCGGGTCCGAAAGCAGTTGCAGGTAACCGCGAAACAGGTTGCCGGCCCGGAACGCCTGGCGCTCGCTGACGTGAAGCGTCTCGGGCAGCCTGCGCCAGACGGCCAGCCAGAGCATCAGGCTGATCAGCGCGAGGAACCAGAAGATCGCGTGCCAGTCGGCGTGTACGAACAGCCAGCCGCCGACGATCGGCGCGATCGCGGGCGCGATGCCGAAGTAGATCGTCACCTGCGACATGACCCGCTGCGCGTCGGCCGGCGGGAAGATGTCGCGGATCACCGCGCGCGAGACGACGATTCCTGCGCCGGCCGAGAGTCCCTGCAGCGTGCGGAACAGCACCAGCGCGCCGACGCTCTGCGACAGCGCGCAGCCGACCGATGCGACCAGGAACACGCCGATGCCGGTCAGCACCACCGGGCGCCGGCCGAAGCTGTCGGACAGCGCCCCGTGGAACAGGTTCATGAACGCGAAGCCGAACAGGTAGGCCGACAGCGTCTGCTGCATCTCGACCGGGCTGGCGCCGATCGACTCGGCGATCCCGGAGAAGGCAGGCAGGTAGGTGTCGATCGAGAACGGCCCGATCATGCCGAGCGTGGCGAGCAGCACCGCCAGCTTCCAGCGCGGTCCTTGCCATACCTGCTTCGCGTCGGGATTCATGCGGCTTTCGGTTCTTCTTCGATGGTGCCGGCGCGGGTCGCCCGGTCCTGGAACGCAAGAGGGCCCGGGATCGACCGGGCCCTCGCATCGCCGCCCGGCGATCGGGGCGGCGCGCCTGAAGCAGCGGCGTTACACGCGCCGCTCTTCCGGCTGGATCAACTGGCCTCTTCGGACTCCTCGCCCTCGGTGGTGTCGGCCACCGGCAGCGTCACCGTGACCAGCACCGGGTTGTCGGCGGCGCTGCCGACCAGCGTGACGCCGGCAGGAAGCTTCAGGTCGTTGGCGTGGATCGTCTGCGTCGCCTCGAGCGTCGACAGGTCGACCTCGATGAAGCTCGGCAGGTCCTTCGGCAGGCAGCTGACCTCGATCTCGTTGAGGACGTGGCCGATGATCGCCGACGACAGCTTGACGGCCGGCGAGACCTCCTGGTTCACGAAGTGCAGCGGCACCTTGACGGTCAGCCTTTCGTCGCCTGCCACGCGCTGAAGATCGACGTGCAGGACCTGCGGCTTGAACGGATGCCATTGCACGTCGCGCAGAAGCACCTGCTCGGTCTTGCCGTCGAGCTCGAGATCGAGGATCGTCGAATGGAAGGCTTCGACGCGCAGCGCGTGAAACAGCGGGTTGTGCTCGATCGACACCGGCGTCGGTTCGCTCTTGCTGCCGTAGACGATTCCGGGGACGAACCCGGCACGCCGCAGGCGGCGGCTCGCACCGGTGCCCTGCTCCTGGCGGGTTCTTGCAACGACTTTCATCTCACTTCCTTGCCATGTGCCCCGGATCCGCGACCAGAACCTCGGGGCGTCTTCGAAAACCCCGCGTGTTTCGCGCACGCGGGCTCCATAACTTGGCCGGCGCGTGCGGACACGCGCCGGCAACTCGTTCAGTCGACGAACAGCGACGACACCGAGTCGGCGCGGCTGATGCGCAGGATCGTCTCGGCGAGCAACTGCGCGCAGGACAACTGGCGGATCTTGCCGCAAGCCAGCGCGGCATCGGACAGCGGGATCGTGTCGGTGACGACCAGTTCGTCGAGCGCCGGATCGGCGACGCGGGAGGCCGCCTCGCCCGACAGCACCGCGTGCGTGCAGTAGGCGATCACGCGCCTGGCGCCGTGTTCCTTCAGCGCCGCGGCGCCGCGTACCAGCGTGTTCGCCGTGTCGACGATGTCGTCCATGATGACGCAGGTGCGTCCCTCGACGTCGCCGATGATGTTCATGACCTCGGCCACGTTGGCCTTCGGACGCCGCTTGTCGATGATCGCGAGGTCGGATTCGAGCCGCTTGGCCAGCGCCCGGGCGCGAACGACGCCGCCGACGTCGGGCGAGACCACGAGCAGATCCTCGAACTGCTGCTTGTGCACGTCGGCGAGGATCAGCGGGGTCGCATAGATGTTGTCGACCGGAATGTCGAAGAAACCCTGGATCTGGTCGGCGTGCAGGTCCATCGTCAGCACGCGATCGACGCCGGCGGTCTCTAGCATGTTGGCGACGACCTTCGCACTGATCGCGACGCGCGTCGAGCGCACGCGGCGATCCTGCCGCGCGTAGCCGTAATAGGGCAGCGCCGCGGTGATCCGGCCGGCCGACGAGCGCTTGAGCGCGTCGACCATCAGGATCAGCTCCATCAGGTTGTCGTTGGTCGGCGCGCAGGTCGACTGCAGTACGAAAACGTCCTTTCCGCGGACGTTCTCGAGGATCTCGACCATGATCTCGCCGTCGGAGAAGCGCGCGACGGTGGCTCGTCCGGGTTGCAGTTGCAGGTGTCTGGTGACGTCGGTTGCCAACCTGGGGTTGGCATTGCCGGTGAAGATCATCAGACCTTCGGGGTCCATGACCTCGGCATTGCGACGATGAACGTGCAGCATGACGGACTCGATAGGAGGAGGTGGCTGGGGAGGAAGGATTCGAACCCTCGCATGCCGGAATCAAAATCCGGTGCCTTAACCAACTTGGCTACTCCCCAGCGTTTCGACCGCGAATGTCCGTTTCAGCCAGTTGCCGATCGTACACCCGGGACAAAAGCCCATTCCGAAAGAGGATGGCGGGCGATCGAACGTGCCACGAAGGCCTCTCCGATCGGTTCGCCGCTCCGCGGTTGCGCCAGGGTCCGCAGGACCGAGGCCGCAACGTTTTCGTCGGGCACCGGAAGGAACACGCATGCGCCGGATCCGGTCATGCGGGCTGCGTTTTCGTCGAGCCCGGCCTGCACTGCAGCCTGCTTCAACGCAGTCAACGCGGCCGATACTGCCGGGTACGCGGCCCGGACAACGGGTTCCAGGTCGTTCCTTCCGCGACGAGCGGAACTCTCTCGCGAAAGACCTGAGATTGTGAGGGGTTTGCTGTCACGTGTCAAATCTTCGGCGCCAAAGATCGATGCGGTCGAGACCGGCACCGGCGGCGCGACGATGACGTGGATCGCCGGCGGCAACGGCAGCGCCTGCAGCTTCTCGCCGATGCCGGTCGCATACGCGGTGCGTCCGAAGATGAAGAACGGCACGTCGGCGCCGAGGCGCAGGCCGAGGCGCATCAGCTGGCGACGAGTCAGGTTCAGATCCCAGAGCCGGTTCAGGCCCATCAGCATCGTCGCCGCGTCGGAGCTGCCGCCGCCGAGTCCGCCGCCCATCGGGATGCGCTTGTCGATCGCGATGTCGACGCCGAGCCGACAGCCCGTCTCCTCGGCGAGCAGGCGTGCGGCCTGCACGCTGAGATCGTGCTCGGGCGTGACGCCGGGCAGCGTGTCGCGCCGGATCAGTGCGCCGTCGTTGCGCACGCGCAGGTGGAGCCGGTCGCCGATGTCGATCATGTCGAAGACCGTCTCGAGCAGGTGGTAACCGTCGTTGCGCCGGCCGGTGATGTGCAGGAACAGGTTCAGTTTCGCCGGCGCCGGCAGGTTGCGCAGTTCATCGATCATGTATCGGGCGGGTTCGTGTCGCTTCTTGTTGTCAGGATGCCTCGTCGACGATCAGTTTCAGGTTTACCTTGCGCCGCCCGACCGTCGGGGTTGCGGGCCAGTCGAGTTCGAGCCGGGCGGGGCCGGTGTCGCCCCAGTCGTCCAGCCGCACGGCCCAGCCGTGTTCGTGTCCGGCCACGGGGCGCCCCTGCCGCGTTTCGCTGGGCCGGTCGAGCCCGCCGCGCAACCAGCGCGGCAGGTCGCCGATCGGCATGCGCCAGCCGAGCACCTGCTCGGTCAGCAGTTCCGGCGATTCGGCCGCGTAGCGCCGGCCTTCGGAGGTGACGAGTTCGGCGCGGCCGTCGTCGAGCGTGGCGCTGGCCATCGTCTGGCCGAGCGGCGAGAGCAGTTCGAGCTGCGTGCTGCCGCCGTCGGATTCGAGCAGGAAGCGGCCGTTCGCCCGTTCCTCGCGCAGCTCGACGCCGGGTTCGCGCAGCGTGACCGCGAAGCGCCCGGCCCAGCGGGTCGTGGCCAGGGCGGGCGCTGCAGCGACCTCGGGGCCGTCCGGGGGCGCGACGGTCGCGCATCCGGCCGCGACGATCGGCAGCAGGACCAGCGAGCCGAGCAGCCGGCGTCGCGGATCGTTCACAGCCTGACCTCGAGCCGGGCCAGCGTCTCGCGCAAGACGGCGTTGCCGGGCTCGCGACGATGCGCGTCGCGCCAGATCTTGCGCGCCTCCTCGTCGTGGCCGGATTTCCACAGCACTTCGCCCAGGTGCACGGCGATGTCGATCTCGGGGCTCAGCGCGTAGGCCCTGCGCAGCAGCTCGATGGCGCGCGGCAGGTTGCCGAGCCGGTACATGACCCAGCCGAGGCTGTCGATGATGTGCGGATCGTCGGGCCGCAGCTCGTTGGCCTTCTCGATCAGCTCGAGTGCTTCGTCGAGCCGCATGTTCCGGTCGGCGAAGGTATAGCCCAGCGCGTTGTACGCATGCGCGTAGTCGGGGCGCAACTCGATCAGCTTGCGCAGGCTGGTCTCCATCAGGTCGACCCGGTCGATGCGCTCGGCGGCCATCGCGTAGTCGTAGAGCAGCTCCGGATTCTCGGGCAGGCGCTCGAGCGCTTCGGCCAGCAGGTCGACGGCGTCCTGCGTGCGGCCGGACTCGCGCAGCAGTTGCGCTTCGGCGGCGATGAGCTGGACCCGCGCACGGTTGTTCGTGGCCGGCGTCTGCTTCAGCAGCTCGCGCGCGTCGTCGAGCCGGCCCTGGCGGCCCAGCAGCAGTGCGCGGCGAATCTGCGCCGGCAGGTACTGTTCGCCCGGCCCGACCCGCGCATAGCGATCGATCGCCTCGGCGAGCCGGCCGTCTTCCTCGGCGATCTGGCCGAGGAACAGCCAGGCCGGCGAGTTGTCGCGCCTGACGTCGTCGGCCAGCCCGATGTAGCGGTTCAGGTACTGCTCGGCAGCTTCCGGCTGCTTGGTCTGCCAGGCCAGTTGCGCGAGCGAGAACAGGATCGCCGGGCTGTCCGGCTTCTGCTCGAGCGCGAGCTCGAACTGCTCGCGAGCCGCGTCGTGCCGCTCGGCTCCGGCCAGCCAGCGCGCCAGCTCGAAGCGCGCTTCGAGCGCCTGCGGATTGCGTTCGAGGAACTTCTGCAGCATCTCGATCGCGGCGTCGGAGCCGCCG
>JAAZBL010000389.1 GCA_012513825.1 Limnobacter sp.
AGACCGAGAACGTCTGGCCGATGGTGCAGGGCGGCAAGGGGCTGACCGAGATGCTGCTCGGTTCCGAAGATCTGTGAAGGAGCGCGCAGCATGAGACACATCGTTTCGGTCCTGCTCGAGAACGAGGCCGGCGCGCTGTCGCGCGTGGTCGGCCTGTTCTCGGCACGCGGCTACAACATCGAGACGCTGACCGTGGCCCCCACCGAAGACCGTTCGCTGTCGCGCATGACGATCGTCACCGCCGGCTCCGACGAGGTCATCGAGCAGATCACCAAGCAGCTGAACCGGCTGATCGACGTCGTCAAGGTCGTCGACCTGACCGAGAGCCCGTACAACGAGCGCGAGCTGATGCTGATCAAGGTGCGCGCCACCGGCAAGGAGCGCGACGAGATGAAGCGGATGGCCGACATCTTCCGCGGCCGCATCATCGACGTGACCGACCGCACCTACACGATCGAGCTGACCGGCGACGCCGCCAAGCTGGACGCGTTCATCGACGCGCTGGACCGCGCGACGATTCTCGAAACCGTGCGCACCGGCATCTCCGGCATTGCGCGCGGCGAGCGGGTACTGAAGGTCTGAGACCCTGCTACAGTTTTCCGATTTAACCCGAATCAACCGGAGAGGCGGCAAATGAAGGTTTTCTACGACAAGGACTGCGACATCAAGCTCATCAAGGGCAAGAAGGTCGCGATCATCGGCTACGGCTCGCAGGGTCATGCGCACGCGCTGAACCTGAAGGATTCGGGCGGCAATGTCGTCGTCGGCGTGCGCAAGGGCGGCCCGTCGTGGGACAAGGTCACGAAGGCCGGGCTCGAGGCCGCCGAGATCAAGGACGCCGTCAAGGGCGCCGATTTCGTCATGATGCTGATGCCCGACGAGCACATCGCGGCCGTCTACAGCAGCGACATCGAGCCGAACATCAAGGAAGGCGCCACGCTGGCCTTCGCGCACGGCTTCAACATCCACTACGGCCAGGTCATGCCCCGCGCCGACCTCGACGTCGTCATGGTCGCGCCGAAGGCGCCCGGCCACACGGTGCGCTCGACCTACTCGGCCGGCGGCGGCGTGCCGATGCTGGTCGCGATCCACCAGGACAAGTCGGGCACCGCGCGCGACATGGCGTTGTCCTACGCGGCGGCGATCGGCGGCGGCCGGGCCGGCATCATCGAGACCAACTTCCGCGAGGAGACCGAGACCGACCTGTTCGGCGAGCAGGCCGTGCTCTGCGGCGGCACCGTCGAGCTGATCAAGGCCGGCTTCGAAACGCTGGTCGAGGCCGGCTACGCGCCCGAGATGGCCTACTTCGAGTGCCTGCACGAACTGAAGCTGATCGTCGACCTGATCTACGAGGGCGGCATCGCGAACATGAACTACTCGATCTCGAACAATGCCGAGTTCGGCGAGTACGTGACCGGCCCGCGGATCATCAACGAAGAGTCGAAGAACGTGATGCGCGAAGTGCTGCGCGACATCCAGAACGGCGAGTACGCGAAGCAGTTCATCCTCGAGAACCGCGCCGGCGCCCCCACGCTGCTGTCGCGCCGCCGGAACATGGGCGAGCACGAGATCGAGGTCGTCGGCGAGAAGCTGCGCGCGATGATGCCCTGGATCAAGGCGAACAAGCTGGTCGACAAGACGAAGAACTGAGGAAGGGAAGGGAGAAGGGAGAAGGGTAGAGAACGGCGGCGCCTCTCCTTCTCTCTATACTGGGCGGATAGAAACCTGGCGCCTGCGCCCCGCCGATGTCCCGCTATCCCCATCCCATCATTGCCCGCGAGGGCTGGCCCTACATCACGATCGCGGTGGCCGTGGCGCTGCTGGTCGGCGCCTTCGGCGGCTTCTGGTGGTCGCTGCCGTTCTGGCTGATCGCGCTGTTCGTGCTGCAGTTCTTCCGGGATCCGCCGCGCGAGATTCCGCAGGGCGAAGGGCTCGTCCTCGCGCCGGCCGACGGCCGGGTCATCGTCGTCGGGCCTGCGACCGATCCCTGGGCGCAGCGTCCGGCGCTGAAGATCTCGGTCTTCATGAACGTGTTCAACGTGCATTCGAACCGTTCGCCGGTCGACGGACGCATCGAGGCGCTGCAGTACGTCGCCGGCAAGTTCTTCAACGCCGACCTCGACAAGGCTTCCGAGGGCAACGAGCGCAACGCGCTGCAGATCCGCACCGACGACGGCACGCTGGTCACCTGCGTGCAGGTCGCCGGCCTCGTCGCCCGGCGCATCCTCTGCTACGTGCAGGTCGGCGACACGCTGACGCGCGGCCAGCGCTTCGGCTTCATCCGCTTCGGGTCGCGCGTCGACGTCTACCTGCCGCGCGACGCCCGTCCGCGGGTCGCGGTCGGCGAGAAGGTCCACGCGACGGTCACCGTGCTGGCCGAGCTCGCACGCGCCGACCCTGCGGTACGGCGTCCGGCCGACGATCGTGCATTGGAGCCCGCCAATGAATGACGATTCGCGCGCGGAACGCGACGCCATCGACCCGCGCGAGCCGGACGGCGCGCGCGAAGAGGTCGCCGGCCTGGCCGAACCGCCCGCCGGGCTCGCCCCGCAGCGCTCGCGACGCATCTACCTGCTGCCCAACGCGTTCACGACGGCCAACCTGTTCGCCGGCTTCTACGCGATCGTCCAGGCGATGAACGACAACTTCGAGGCGGCCGCGATCGCGATCTTCGTCGCGATGGTGCTCGACAGCCTCGACGGGCGCGTCGCGCGGATGACCAACACGCAGAGCGCGTTCGGCGAGCAGTACGACAGCATGTCCGACATGGTGTCCTTCGGGGCGGCGCCGGCGCTGGTCATCTACGAGTGGTCGCTGCGCGGCCTCGGGAAGTGGGGCTGGCTGGCCGCGTTCATTTACGTGGCGGGCGCCGCGCTGCGGCTCGCGCGCTTCAACACCAACCTGGGCGTCGTCGACAAGCGCTTCTTCCAGGGCCTGCCGAGCCCGGCGGCGGCCGCGCTGATCGCGGGCCTGGTCTGGATCGCCACCGACCTGCGCGCCACGCGCTGGATCACGGCCACCGGCCCCGACCTCGCCTGGTTCGCCTTCGTGCTGACGATCTACGCCGGCCTCACGATGGTCTCGAACGTCCCCTTCTACAGCTTCAAGGACATCAACCTGCGTCGCAGCGTGCCGTTCGTCTTCGCGCTCGGTGTCGTGCTGCTGTTCGTGCTCGTGTCGTCAGACCCGCCGGTCGTGCTGTTCACCCTGTTCCTTGCCTACGGCCTGTCCGGCTACGTGCTCTGGTTCTGGCGGCGGCGCCACGGCAGGTCGATGCCCTGGCAGAGCGGCGGCGCCACCGGGCCGCCGTCCGGCGGCGCTAGGGACGCCGGCGACGAGCGCGGTGACGGGCGATGATGTAAAATCGCCTGTTTTTCTCACTCGCTCCTGGAAGAAGATGACGACTCGCAATCCGTTCGTCGCCGGCAACTGGAAGATGAACGGCGATATCGTCACCAACGAACACCTGTTCACCGCGTTGCGCGCAGCACTCGAGCGCGTTTCGATCGCGCAGGTCGAAGTCGCGATCTGTCCGCCGTACCCGTACCTGGGCCAGGCCGGCGCCTGGCTCAACGACACCGGCATCGCATGGGGCGCGCAGAACGTCGCCGAGGCGCCGAACGGCGCGCTGACCGGCGAGGTTTCGGTCTCGATGCTGCTGGATCTCGGTTGTCGCTGGACGATCGTCGGGCATTCCGAACGGCGCACGCTGCTCGGCGAAACCGACGAAACGGTCGCTCGCAAGGTCTCGATGTGCGTCGGCGGCGGGCTGGGCGTCATCGCCTGCGTCGGCGAATCGCTGGACGAGCGCGAGGGCGGGCGCACCGAGGCCGTGCTGGCGCGGCAGGTCGCCGCGATCGCGCCGGCCCTGCGCGAGGCCGACCCCGCTCGCGTCGTCCTGGCCTACGAACCGGTCTGGGCGATCGGCACCGGTCGCACCGCCTCGCCGGAAATGGCGCAGCAGGCGCATGCGTTCATCCGCGCGCGGCTGCTCGAAGCCGGCGTCGGCGGCGCGTCGCAGATGCGGATCGTCTACGGCGGCAGCGTCAAACCGTCCAATGCGGTGAGCCTGTTCGAGATGCCCGATGTCGACGGCGGCCTGATCGGCGGCGCCTCGCTGGTGGCCGAGGATTTCCTGAACATCTGCCGCGCCGCTGCGGTGGCCTGAGCGCACCGCATATCGACTGGAGTACCCGGATGGATCTGTTGAACAACCTGCTGATGATCGCCCAGGTCCTCAGCGCGCTCGGCGTCATCGTGCTCGTGCTGATGCAGCACGGCAAGGGCGCCGACATGGGGGCCGCCTTCGGCTCGGGCTCGTCCGGCAGCCTGTTCGGCGCGACCGGCTCTGCGAACTTCCTGAGCCGCACGACCGGCCTGCTCGCCACCGTTTTCTTCGTCTGCACGCTCGCGCTGGCCCTGCTGGCGAACCAGCGCCCCGAGGCGCCGGGCAGCATCATGCAGGGTGTGACGACCCAGCCGGCCGCGCCCGCGGCGCCGGCGCAGCCTTCGGACATCCCGCCGGCGCAGCCTTCGGACATTCCGCCGGCCGGTAGCGGGGCCGGCCAGCCGGCCGCCGGGCAGTCGGACGCCGGCCAGGCGCCCGCGGGTGTTCCTGCCCCTGCTCCGGTCGACGACGTGCCGAAATGAGGCGCAACGTATAGTAGAATCTCTGGCTGTGCGAAACGCGATGACCGGCCTCCTCAGCCGGTCGAGTCAGGCGTTTCGGAAGTGTTGTTCCAGCCATGCCGACGTGGTGAAATTGGTAGACACGCTATCTTGAGGGGGTAGTGGCGAAAGCTGTGCGAGTTCGAGTCTCGCCGTCGGCACCAGCGAATTCGAGAACGTCAGGGACACCCGCCAACGGGTGCAGAGAATCCGCCCGCAACAGGGCGGCGCGTGAGGAGGTCGAGCGGAAGAAGTCCGCCGGGGTCTGGCCCGAGCGGATTTTTTTCGATCCGGGCCGAGCCGCCGCAACATGGTTCGTTCCGGACTCGGCCGGTCTAAAGGCAAACGGACGACACCAAGGGGAAAGCGCGGCGTGAATCTGGAAAACTACCTTCCCGTCCTGCTGTTCATTCTCGTGGGCCTCGGCATCGGCGTCGGCCCGTTGCTGATCGGCAGGCTGCTCGGTCCGCATCGCCCGGATCCCGAGAAACTGTCGCCCTACGAGTGCGGGTTCGAGGCCTTCGAAGATGCGCGGATGAAATTCGACGTCCGCTACTACCTCGTGGCCATCCTCTTCATCCTGTTCGACCTCGAGATCGCGTTCCTGTTCCCGTGGGCGGTCTCGCTCGACGCGATCGGCTTCTTCGGCTTCGTCTCGATGATGATCTTCCTCACGATCCTCGTCGTCGGGTTCGTATACGAATGGTCGAAAGGCGCGCTGAACTGGGAATGAGCGTCCCGGCGGGAGTCAGGGCGCGCGGAGTAACACGATGAGCATCGAAGGTGTACTGAATCAGGGGTTCGTCACGACCCAGCTCGACAAGCTGATCAACTGGTCGCGCACCGGCTCGCTGTGGCCGGTCACGTTCGGGCTGGCCTGTTGCGCGGTCGAGATGATGCACGCCAGCGCAGCGCGCTACGACCTCGACCGTTTCGGCACGTTCTACCGCCCCACGCCGCGCCAGTCCGACGTCATGATCGTCGCCGGCACGCTGTGCAACAAGATGGCGCCGGCGCTGCGCAAGATCTACGACCAGATGGCCGAGCCGCGCTGGGTCATCTCGATGGGCTCCTGCGCCAACGGCGGCGGCTACTACCACTATTCGTATTCGGTCGTGCGCGGCTGCGACCGGATCGTCCCGGTCGACGTCTACGTGCCCGGCTGTCCTCCGACCGCCGAGGCGCTGATCTACGGCTTCATCCAGTTGCAGGCGAAGATCCGCCGCGAATCCACGATCGCCCGCCAGACATGACTTCGATCGCAAGCCTCGAGGAAAACCTGCGCGCCGTGCTCGGCGAGAACATCGTCTCGCTCGAGAACCGGCTCGGAGAGATCACCATCACCGTCGGGGCCGCCCACTACGTCGAGGTCGCGCGGCGCCTTCGCGACGACCCCGATCTGGCCTTCGATACGCTGATCGACCTGTGCGGCATCGACTGGCGCGACTGGCGCGAAGGCGCACACGACGGTCCGCGCTTCTCGGCCACGCTGCACCTGCTGTCGGTCGCGAAGAACTGGCGGCTGCGCGTGCACACCTTCTGCCCCGACGACGACCTGCCCAGGCTTCCCTCGCTGATGCCGGTCTGGCCATCGGTCGGCTGGTACGAGCGCGAGGCCTTCGATCTGTTCGGCATCGTCTTCGAAGGCCATCCCGACTTGCGCCGCATCCTGACCGACTACGGTTTCGTCGGGCATCCGTTCCGCAAGGACTTCCCGATCTCCGGCTACGTCGAGATGCGCTACGACCCGCTGCAGCGGCGCGTCGTCTACCAGCCGGTCACGATCGAGCCGCGCGAGATCGTTCCGCGCGTCATTCGCGAAGACGGATACGCGCTGGGGCGGGGCTGACACCGACAACGGACTGACACGACCGTGGCCGACATCAAGAACTACACGCTGAACTTCGGGCCCCAGCACCCGGCCGCGCACGGCGTGCTGCGGCTGGTGCTCGAACTCGATGGCGAGGTCGTCCAGCGCGCCGACCCGCACATCGGCCTGCTGCACCGGGCCACCGAAAAGCTGGCCGAAACGCGCACCTACCTGCAGACCGTGCCGTACATGGACCGTCTCGACTACGTATCGATGATGTGCAACGAGCACGCGTACGTGATGGCCATCGAGAAGCTGCTCGGCATCGAGGTGCCGATCCGCGCGCAGTACATCCGCGTGATGTTCGACGAGATCACGCGGCTGCTCAACCACCTGATGTCGATCGGTTCGCACGCGCTCGACGTCGGCGCGATGGCGGTCTTCCTCTACGCGTTTCGCGAGCGCGAAGACTTGATGGACATCTACGAGGCGGTGTCCGGAGCGCGCATGCACGCGGCCTACTACCGCCCGGGCGGCGTCTACCGCGACCTGCCCGACTCGATGCCGCAGTTGCAGGCGACCAGGGTGCGCAGCGAGGCCGCGGTGCGCGAGATCAACCGCAACCGCCAGGGTTCGCTGCTCGATTTCATCGAGGACTTCACCGACCGCTTTCCGACCTATGTCGACGAATACGAGACGCTGCTGACCGACAACCGGATCTGGAAGCAGCGGCTGGTCGGTGTCGGTGTCGTCGATCCCGACCGGGCCAAGGCGCTCGGGTTCACCGGGCCGATGCTGCGCGGCTCCGGCGTGGCCTGGGACCTGCGCAAGACGCAGCCCTACGAGGTCTACGACCGCGTCGACTTCGACATCCCGGTCGGCACCAACGGCGACTGCTACGACCGCTACCTGGTGCGCGTGGCCGAGATGCGGCAGAGCAACCGGATCATCCGCCAGTGCATCGACTGGCTGCGCGCCAATCCGGGCCCGGTCATCGTCGACAGCAACAAGATCGCGCCGCCCAGCCGCGTCGACATGAAGACCAACATGGAAGAGCTGATCCACCACTTCAAGCTCTTCACCGAAGGCTTCCACGTGCCGCCCGGCGAAGCCTACGCCGCCGTCGAGCACCCGAAGGGCGAGTTCGGGATCTACCTGCTTTCCGACGGCGCCAACAAGCCCTACCGGATGAAGATCCGTGCGCCCGGGTTCGCGCATCTGCAGGGGCTCGAGGAGCTGACCCGGGGCCACATGATTGCCGACGTCACCACCGTGATCGGGACGCTGGATATCGTGTTCGGCGAAATCGACCGCTGAGACACCGGAATACGAAGCATGAGTGCCGTACAGAATCCGCAACGACTGCTGAGCGACGACGCCTACGCGCAGATCGACCGTGAGCTCGGCAAGTACCCGCCAGACCAGCGCCAGTCGGCCGTGATGTCGGCCCTGGCGATCGCGCAGCGAGAGCAGGGTTGGGTGTCGGCCGAGGTCATCAACGACATCGCCGCCTATCTCGGCATGCGGCCGATCGCCGTGCACGAGGTCGCGACCTTCTACGGCATGTACGAGACCCGGCCGGTCGGCCGCTACAAGCTCGGCATCTGCACGAACCTGCCCTGCGCGCTGCGCGACGGCAAGAAGGCCGGCGAATACCTGAAGCAGAAGCTCGGCATCGATTACGGCGAAACCACGGCCGACGGGATGTTCACGCTCAAGGAGACCGAATGCCTGGGCTCCTGCGCCGATGCGCCGGTGATGCTGGTCAACAACGATCGGATGTGCAGCTTCATGAGCAACGACAGGCTCGATGCGCTGCTGGCCGAGCTCAAGGCGCAGGGGTAAGCCGATGGGCGCGAAGGACCTGCTGATCGACGCGAAGCCCCAGGAGACCTGTTTTCACGGTCGCCACATCGAGCCGCAGATCTATGCCGGGCTCGAACACGACGGCGGCTGGCACCTGGCCGACTACGAGGCGCGCGACGGCTACAAGGCGCTGCGCAAGATCCTGACCGAAGGCATCACGCCCGAGCAGGTGATCGCCGAAGTGAAGGCCTCGGGCTTGCGCGGGCGCGGCGGCGCCGGCTTTCCGACCGGGCTCAAGTGGAGCTTCATGCCCAAGCAGTACACCGGGCAGAAGTACCTGGTCTGCAACTCCGACGAGGGCGAGCCGGGCACCTTCAAGGACCGCGACATCCTGCGCTACAACCCGCACATCGTCATCGAAGGCATGGCGATCGCGGCCTACGCGATGGGCATCACGGTCGGCTACAACTACATCCACGGCGAGATCCGCGAAGCCTACGACCGTTTCGAGACGGCGCTCGAAGAAGCGCGCGCCGCCGGTCTGCTCGGCGACCGGATCCTCGGCTCGGACTTCTCGTTCCAGCTGCACGCGCACCACGGCTTCGGCGCCTACATCTGCGGCGAAGAGACCGCGCTGCTCGAATCGCTCGAGGGCAAGAAGGGCCAGCCGCGCTTCAAGCCGCCGTTTCCTGCCAGCTACGGCCTCTACGGCAAGCCGACGACGATCAACAACACCGAGACCTTCGCGGCGGTGCCCTGGATCATCCGCAACGGCGGGCAGAAATACCTGGACATCGGACGGCCGAACAACGGCGGCACGAAGATCTTCTCGGTCTCGGGCGACGTCGAGCTGCCGGGCAACTACGAAGTGCCGCTCGGCACGCCGTTCGCGAAGCTGCTCGAGCTGGCCGGCGGCATGCGCTACGGGCGCAAGCTGAAGATGGTGATTCCGGGCGGCTCGTCGGCGCCGGTGATTCCCGGCGACATGATGATGGAAACCGACATGGACTACGACTCGATCGCCAAGGCGGGATCGATGCTCGGCTCCGGCGCGGTCATCGTGATGGACGAAACCCGTTGCGCCGTGCGTTCGCTGCTGCGGCTGTCGTATTTCTACTTCGACGAATCCTGCGGCCAGTGCACGCCGTGCCGCGAGGGCACCGGCTGGATGTGGCGGATGGTCAACCGGATCGAGCACGGCGAGGGCACGATGCAGGACATCGACCAGCTCAACCGCATCGCCGACAACATCCAGGGCCGCACGATCTGCGCGCTCGGCGATGCCGCCGCGATGCCGGTGCGTGCGTTCATCAAGCACTACCGCGACGAGTTCATCTACCACATCGAACACAAGCGCTGCGCAGTGCCCGACTACCTCTGAGTCGGCTGCGCGGAAGCACCCGAGAGCAACGTACAGGCGGATAGAAGATGGTCAAGCTGGAAATCGACGGTAAGGAAGTCGAGGTGCCCGAGGGCAGCATGGTCATGCATGCGGCCAATGCACTCGACATCTACGTGCCGCATTTCTGCTACCACAAGAAGCTGTCGATCGCGGCGAACTGCCGGATGTGCCTCGTCGAGGTCGAGAAGGCGCCCAAGCCGCTGCCGGCCTGCGCCACGCCGGCCACGAACGGGATGAAGGTCTTCACCCGTTCGGACAAGGCCGTGGTCGCGCAGAAGGGCGTGATGGAGTTCCTGCTGATCAACCATCCGCTCGACTGCCCGATCTGCGACCAGGGCGGCGAGTGCCAGTTGCAGGATCTGTCGGTGGGCTACGGCGCCTCGGCGTCGACCTACGTCGAGGCCAAGCGCGTCGTCTCCGAGAAGTCGATGGGCCCGCTGATCTCGGCACGCGGGATGACGCGCTGCATCCATTGCACGCGCTGCGTACGCTTCGGCCAGGAGATCGGCGGGATCATGGAGCTCGGCATGGCCAACCGTGGCGAGCACTCGGAGATCGAGACCTTCCTCGGCCAATCGGTCGATTCCGAGCTGTCGGGCAACATGATCGACCTGTGCCCGGTCGGCGCGCTCACGAGCAAGCCGTTTCGCTTCAGCGCACGCACCTGGGAGCTGTCGCGGCGCAAGTCGATCGCCCCGCACGATTCGCTCGGCTCGAACATCATCGTCCAGGTCAAGGGCGCCGAGGTCAAGCGCGTGGTCCCGCTCGAAAACGAAGCGGTCAACGAATGCTGGCTGTCCGACCGCGACCGCTTCTCCTACGAGGGACTGAACAGCCCCGACCGGCTGCTCGCGCCGATGATCAAGCAGGACGGCCAGTGGCGCGAGGTCGACTGGCAATCCGCGCTGAACTACGCTGCGCACGCACTGCGCACGGTGCGGGAGCAAAAGGGCGCCGAGGCGATCGGCGCGCTCGGCTCCGGACAGTCGACGGTCGAGGAGCTGCACCTGCTCGGCAAGCTCGTGCGCGGGCTCGGCAGCGGCAACGTCGACTTCCGCCTGCGCCAGGCCGATTTCTCGCTCGATGCGACGCGCGGCGGCGCGCCCTGGCTGGGCATGCCGGTCGCCGAGGTCGGCGAGCTCGACCGGCTGCTGCTGGTCGGCTCCTTCCTGCGCAAGGACCAGCCGCTGCTGGCGGCGCGCGTGCGCGCTGCCGTCAAGAAGGGCGCGCAGGTGTCGGTCGTGCACGGCGCGGCCGACGACCTGCTGATGACGGTCGCCAACACTGCGCTGGTCGCGCCGTCGCAGTGGGTGGCCACGCTGTCCGGCATCCTCGCTGCGCTGCGTGAGCGCGGCGATGACGCCGATCGGCCGGACGAAGTCGGCGGAGTCGAGCGCGCGATCGCCGCGTCGCTGGCCGGCGGCGAGAAGCGCGCGATCCTGCTCGGCGCCGCGGTCGCGCAGCACCCGCAGGCCGCGCGACTGGCGCAGCTCGCGCAGCAGATCGCCGAGGCCGCCGGCGCCCGCTTCGGCTGGCTGCCCGAGGCGGCCAACACGGTCGGCGGCTACCTCGCCGGCGCGCTGCCGTCCGACGGCGGGCTCGATGCCCGCGCGATGGTCGAGCAGCCGCGCGCGCTGTACCTGCTGATGAACGTCGAGCCCGAACTCGACCATGCGATGCCGGCGACGGCCCGTGCCGCGCTGGCCGCGGCCGAGTCGGTGATCGCGCTGAGCGCCTGGCGTTCCGACGAACTGCTCGAACTGGCCGACTGCCTGCTGCCGATCGCGCCGTTCACCGAGACGGCCGGGACCTTCGTCAACATGGAAGGCCGCGCGCAAAGCTTCAACGGTGTCGTGCGGCCGGCCGGCGAATGCCGGCCCGGCTGGAAGGTCCTGCGCGTGCTCGGCAACCTGCTCGAACTGCCCGGCTTCGACCAGGACAGCGCCGAGGCGGTGCGCGTGCAGGCGCTGCCCGAAGACATCGCCGCGAAACTCGACAACCGCATCCCGGGCGCCGGCGCCGACCGGGCCGACGCGAGCGCCGACCAGGCGAGTTCCGGCCGTCCGGCCGCCGAAGGCCCCGAGCTCGAGCGCCTGTCCGACGTGCCGATCTACGCGGTCGATCCGTTGGTGCGCCGCGCGCCCAGCCTGCAGCGCACGCGCGACGCGGCCCCGCCGACGGCGCGCGTGAACCCCGGCACGCTGGCGCGGCTCGGCCTGCAGGCCGGCGACAAGGTGCGCGTCGCGATGAGCGCCGGCGGCGGCGAGGCCCTGGTCGAGCTGGCCGTCGATCCCGCCGTCGCCGACGGCGTGCTGCGACTCGCCGCCGGACATCCGTCGACCGCGGGGCTCGGCGCCATGACCGGCACGGTCCGCATCGCCCGCGCCTGAAGGCGCTCGAACTCCAGACGAAACGCTGACGAAGAACACGAACATGGACAACTGGATCGACGACCTGACCACCTGGGGCGAGGGCACCCTGGGCGGCGCCTGGCCGGTCGTGTGGAACCTGGTCAAGATCGTTCTGCTCGTGCTGCCGCTGATGGGCTGCGTCGCGTACCTCACGTACTGGGAACGCAAGATGATCGGCTACATGCACGCGCGGCTCGGCCCGAACCGCGTCGGCCCGAAGGGGTGGCTGCAGCCGATCGCCGACGCGTTCAAGCTGATGTTCAAGGAGATCATCGTCCCGTCGCAGGCGAGCCCCGGCCTGTACGTTCTCGGCCCGATCATGACGATCATGCCGGCGATGGCGGCCTGGGCCGTGATCCCCTTCGGCCCGGAGGTCGCGCTGGCCAACGTCAACGCCGGCCTGCTGCTGCTGCTGGCGATCACGTCGATGGAGGTCTACGGCGTCATCATCGCCGGCTGGGCGACCAACTCGAAGTACGCGTTCCTCGGTGCGATGCGCGCCGCCGCGCAGATGGTGTCCTACGAGCTGGCGATCGGCTTCGTGCTGGTGATCGTGCTGATGGTCTCGGGCAGCATGAACATGAGCGAGATCGTGCTGGCGCAGGACCGCGGCACCTTCGCCGATCGCGGCATCAACTTCATGTCGTGGAACTGGCTGCCGCTGCTGCCGGTCTTCGTCGTCTACGTGATCTCGTCGGTGGCCGAAACCAACCGCCACCCGTTCGACGTCGTCGAGGGCGAATCCGAGATCGTCGCCGGGCACATGGTCGAGTACTCGGGCATGGGCTTCGCGGTCTTCTTCCTCGCCGAATACGCGAACATGATCCTGCTGTCGGCGCTCGCGGCGATCATGTTCCTCGGCGGCTGGCTGCCGCCGATCGATTCGATCGTCTTCAACTGGATCCCGGGCTGGCTGTGGCTCGGCATCAAGACCTTCTTCGTGGTGTCGCTGTTCATCTGGTTCCGCGCGTCGTTCCCGCGCTACCGCTACGACCAGATCATGCGGCTGGGCTGGAAGATCTTCATCCCGGTCACGCTGGTCTGGCTCGTCGTGATCGCGATCTGGATGCAGACGCCGTGGAACATCTGGCAGTAACCGGCAACGGATAACGGACATGGAAGCGGTCAGGAATTTCTTCTCGAGCTTCATGCTCAAGGAAATGCTCGAGGGGCTCAGGCTCACCGGGCGTTACTTCTTTTCGCGCAAGGTGACGCTGCTCTATCCCGAGGAGAAGACGCCGATGTCGCCGCGCTTTCGCGGGTTGCACGCGCTGCGCCGCTACCCGAACGGCGAAGAGCGCTGCATCGCCTGCAAGCTGTGCGAAGCGGTCTGCCCGGCGCTGGCGATCTCGATCGAATCGGCCGAGCGCGAAGACGGCACCCGCCGCACCACGCGCTACGACATCGACCTGACCAAGTGCATCTTCTGCGGCTTCTGCGAGGAAAGCTGCCCGGTCGACTCGATCGTCGAGACGCACATCCACGAGTACCACGGCGAGAAGCGCGGCGACCTGTACTTCACCAAGGAGATGCTCCTGGCGATCGGCGACCGCTACGAACAGGAAATCGCCGCCAACCGCGAAGCCGACGCGCGCTACCGCTGAGCGCGCATCGAACAAGAAAACCATGCAAGCCACGACCTTCCTGTTCTACGTCTTCGCGGCGATCACCGTGTTCGCGGCGCTGCGCGTGATTACCGCGCGCAACCCGGTGCACTCGGCGCTGTTCCTGGTGCTGACCTTCGTGTCGACCGCCTGCATCTGGATGCTGCTGAAGGCGGAATTCCTGGCCATCGTGCTGGTGCTCGTCTACGTCGGCGCGGTGATGGTGCTGTTCCTGTTCGTCGTCATGATGCTCGACATCAACCTCGACATCGTGCGCCAGGGCTTCTGGCGCAGCCTGCCGGTGGCACTGTTCGTCGGCGTGCTGATCGTGCTCGAGCTGGCTGCCGTGCTGATCCTGAACTTCGGCGGCATCAGCGCGGCCGACGCACCGGCGCTGCCGGCCGACTACAGCAACACCGAGGCGCTCGGGGCGCTGCTGTACACCGATTACGTGCTGGCCTTCGAGGTCGCCGCCGTGATCCTGCTGGTGGCGATCGTCGCCGCGATCGCGCTGACGCTTCGCCGCCGCAAGGACGTGCGCTACACCGACCTGTGGGCCGCGGTGCGCACCCGCGCCGCCGATCGCGTGCGCCTGGTCAAGATGCCTGCGCAGCCGCGCGCCGGGAGCAAGGAATGACGCTGACGCTCGCCCACTACCTGATTCTCGGCGCGGTGCTGTTCGCGATCAGCGTGATCGGCCTGTTCATGAACAGGCGCAACGTGATCATCATGCTGATGTCGATCGAGCTGATGCTGCTGGCCGTCAACCTGAACTTCGTCGCGTTCTCGCACTTCCTCGGCGACGCGGCCGGACAGATCTTCGTCTTCTTCATCCTCACGGTGGCGGCGGCGGAATCGGCGATCGGCCTGGCCATCCTGGTGGTGCTGTTCCGCAATTTCGACACCGTCGATGCCGAGGCCATCGACAGCCTGAAGGGCTGAGGACATGAAGACCGCCTATCTGCTCGCAGCCTTCGCCCCGCTCGTCGGTGCCATCGTCGCCGGACTGTTCGGCCGCGCGGTCGGGCGCACCGGCGCCCACACGGTCACGATCGCCGGCGTCGCGATCTCGTTCGCCGCTTCGCTGTACGTGCTGTTCGACGTGCTGCAGGGCAATACCTTCGATGGCACCGTCTACACCTGGGCTTCGATCGGCGGGCTGAACCTCGAGATCGGCTTCCTGATCGACACGCTGAGCGCCACGATGATGTGCGTGGTGACCTCGGTGTCGCTGATGGTCCACATCTACACGATCGGCTACATGGCCGACGACCCCGGCTACCAGCGCTTCTTCTCGTACATCTCGCTGTTCACCTTCTCGATGATGATGCTGGTGATGGCGAACAACTTCCTGCAGCTGTTCTTCGGCTGGGAAGCGGTGGGCCTGGTCTCCTATCTGCTGATCGGCTTCTGGTACACGCGGCCCACGGCGATCTACGCGAACCTGAAGGCCTTCATGGTCAACCGGGTCGGCGACTTCGGCTTCGTGCTCGGCATCGGCCTGGTCCTCGCCTATCTCGGCACGCTCGACTACGGCACGGCCTTCGCTGCCGCGCCGGCGCAGGCCGCGCAGACGATCGAGCTGATCCCCGGCTCGCCGTGGCTGCTGATGACGGTGCTCTGCATCTGCCTGTTCATCGGCGCGATGGGCAAGTCGGCGCAGTTCCCGCTGCACGTCTGGCTGCCCGACTCGATGGAAGGCCCGACCCCGATTTCGGCGCTGATCCACGCGGCCACGATGGTGACCGCCGGCATCTTCATGGTGGCGCGGATGTCGCCGCTGTTCGAGCTGTCGGACACGGCGCTCGGCGTCGTCATCGTGATCGGCGCGATCACGGCCTTCTTCATGGGCCTGCTCGGCATCGTGCAGAACGACATCAAGCGCGTCATCGCCTATTCCACGCTGTCGCAGCTCGGTTACATGACCGTGGCGCTCGGGGCCTCGGCCTACAGCGTGGCGATCTTCCACCTGATGACGCACGCGTTCTTCAAGGCGCTGCTGTTCCTGGCCGCCGGCTCGGTCATCATCGGCATGCACCACGACCAGGACATCCGCAACATGGGCGGGCTGCGCAAGTACATGCCGCTCACCTGGATCACGTTCCTGATCGGCACGCTGGCGCTGATCGGCACGCCGTTCTTCTCGGGCTTCTACTCGAAGGACCTGATCATCGAAGGGGCGCGCTTCGCCAACGTGCCGGGCGCCGACCTGGCCTACTGGGCCGTGCTGGCCGGCGTCTTCGTTACGGCCTTCTATTCGTTCCGCGTCTATTTCCTCGTCTTTCACGGCGAGGAGCGCTGGGGCACGGCCGGACACGAGTTCGGCATGGCCGGCGATGAGCAGACCAGCCACGACGAACCGGGC
>JAAZBL010000390.1 GCA_012513825.1 Limnobacter sp.
GCATCTGGTCGCCGTCGGGCTCGCCGCGATTGACAGCGGGCGCGTCGCCGTCGACGACAAGGCCACCCCTGGGCTGGTGGCGGTTGTCGAGGCCATGAGCGTCGACGAACTGCGCCACCTGGTCCTCACGCTCGCACAACGCGACGACGGGGTGCGGCGCATGCTCGAGATCCGCGGCGCGACGGCCGCGGGCGACGACGCTCACGTGCAGGCCGAGTTGGAAGCGCATGTGCGAAACACGCTGACGTTCCGCGGGATGATCGACTATCGACGCTCCTTCGAGGTCGCGCAAGCGGCCGGTGAAATGCTCGACGAACTCGAAGATCACCTCGACACCGGCGCCGCCGAAGCCGCACGGCCGGCACTGCTGCGCGCGGTCACCCGGCTGCGCAAAATCATGGGGCAGGCCGACGACTCCTCGGGCTCGATCGGTTATGAATGCCAGCGGGCCGCCGACCTTTACGCACGGGCCTGTCGGCTGGGCAACCCCGATCCGGTCAAACTCGCCACCTGGCTGGTGAAATTCCGGGCGGACTCACCGGGATGGCCAAACGTCGTCCTGGCGGACTTCGTCGACGCGTTCGACGACAGTGCCCTGCAGACCTACCGTCGCGCGGTCGCGGCGCTGGACCGCAAGCTCGCAGATCGTAACCAGTGGGGGCGAATTGAGGTCGACGCGATGCTGCTTGAGCTTGCCGATCACGACGGCGACGTCGACCGGGCCGTCCAGTTACTCAATGAGCGGGAACACCCTCAGTACGGGGCCATCGTTGAGCGGTTGCGTGCCGCCGGGCGAACCGCGGATGCGCTGGAATGGATCGACCGCGCTGTTGCCGAGGGACGGATATCCAGCCACGGTGGCGGAAACGCACACTGGTTGAGCCCCGACGACGTCGCCGCGACGTACCAGGCACTGGGGCGCATCGACGACGCCGTCGCCGTTCTTCGTGCCGACTTCGTTAGGCAACCATCTGTCCAGAACTACCGCGTCCTAATGGATTTCGCGGCCGGCCTCGACCGCGCCGAGACCGAACGCGGCTGGGCATTCGAACACGCGCGAGAACTGGCCTCAGACCGCTTCGCCGCCGGCGCGCTTCTGGTTCAGCTCCATCTGAGCGAGGGCGACGTCGACGCCGCCTGGCAGGCCGCCGACCGGTACGGCCCCGGCTGGGCCTGGCGAGAACTGGCCGACCGAGGCGCCGAAGCCCGACCGGTGGCCGCCGCGGATTTGTATCGGCCGGAGCTGGAGAACGATCTGCGGTTCCCCAACTCCAAGCTCTATCCCGATATCGCCGCGAGGCTCGCCACGATGGCGCGGCTTTACGAAAAGGGCGGCTGCAGCGTGGATTTCGCGTCGTTCATCGCACAGATTCGCCAGGACTACGGAAAGCGGCCTTCGCTGATGAAAGCGCTGGACGCCAAGGGGCTCTGAACACTGCGCGGGCCGGAAGTAGCCTCCGCGAAGTCTGCACGAGGGTCGTATCGCGGCCCGGATCACAGCCCTGGCGCAGAATTCGACCGGCCGGCCTACGGGTACGGCCTATTCGTCGAGCCTGACGGCGCCGTCGCGCCACGCCTTCAACACATCCTCCGCCTGCGTATACACGTGTGCGCGCGCCGATTCGCGGTCGTGCCCCGACATGAGCAGGTCGTCGTAGTCGGTGTCGATATGGCGC
>JAAZBL010000391.1 GCA_012513825.1 Limnobacter sp.
AGGTCGACGCCTGGCCGTGCCCGGTGATCCCGTTCGCGGTCAACGTCGTCCAGTATCCGGTGCCCTCGGGGCAGCGCTGCTTCAACCTGGGCCGCGCGATCCGGCGCGCCGTCGAGAGCTACGACGAAGACCTGAACGTACAGATCTGGGGCACCGGCGGCATGAGCCACCAGTTGCAGGGCCCGCGCGCCGGGCTCATCAACCGCGAGTTCGACAACGCCTTCCTCGACAAGCTGATCGCCGACCCGGCCGCCGCCGCGGCGATCCCGCACATCGACTACGTGCGCGAGGCCGGCAGCGAGGGCATCGAGCTGGTGATGTGGCTGATCGCGCGCGGCGCGATGGCCGATGCCGCCGGCGGCGAGCCGCCGCGCGTCGTGCACCGCTTCTACCATGTGCCCGCGTCGAACACCGCCGTGGGTCATCTGATCCTGGAGGACGCTCGATGAACGACAAGACGATCAAGGTCGCGCTGGCCGGTGCCGGTGCCTTCGGCACGAAGCACCTCGACGGCATCCGCAACATCGAAGGCGTCGAAGTCGTCTCGCTGGTCGGGCGCAAGCTCGACAAGACCCGCGAGGTCGCGCAGAAGTACGGCATCGGGCACGCGACGACCGATCTCGCCGAAAGCCTGGCCCTGCCCGGGCTCGACGCGGTGATCCTCTGCACGCCGACGCAGGTCCACGCCGCGCAGGCGATCCAGTGCCTGCAGGCCGGCAAGCACGTGCAGGTCGAGATCCCGTTGGCCGACAAGCTGGCCGACGCCGAGGCCGTCGTCGAGCTGCAGAAGGAAACCGGGCTGGTCGCGATGTGCGGGCACACGCGCCGCTTCAATCCGAGCCACCAGTGGATCCACCGCAGGATCCGCGCCGGCGAGTTCCGGATCCAGCAGATGGACGTGCAGACCTATTTCTTCCGCCGCACGAACACGAACGCGCTGGGCCAGCCGCGGAGCTGGGCCGACCACCTGCTGTGGCACCACGCCGCGCACACGGTCGACCTGTTCGCATACCAGGTGGGCAGTCCGATCGTGCAGGCCAACGCGATCCAGGGTCCGCTGCATCCCGAGCTGGGCATCGCGATGGACATGTCGATCCAGCTCAAGGCGGCCGACGGCGCGATCTGCACGCTGTCGCTGTCGTTCAACAACGACGGGCCGCTGGGCAGCTTCTTTCGCTACATCGGCGACACCGGCACCTACCTGGCCCGCTACGACGACCTGTTCACCGGCAAGGACGAGCAGATCGACGTCTCGAAGGTCGACGTCTCGATGAACGGCATCGAGCTGCAGGATCGCGAGTTCTTCGCGGCGATTCGCGAAGGCCGGGAACCGAACGCAAGCGTTGCGCAGGTGCTACCCTGCTACGAGGTGCTGCACCAGCTCGAGAAGCAGCTGGGATGACAACGGAGATATCGTGCAATGAAGCTGCTCATTGCGAGCGACGGCTCGGAGAGTGCATTGAACGCCGTTCGCTTCGCCGCCGACTTTCTGGGCAAGTGCTCCGAGCCGGGTTCGGTCACGCTGATCAGCGTCAACGACGACGCCGCACAGCACTTCGCGCGGCGTTCCGTCGGCCAGAACGCGGCCGACGACTACCTGCGCGCGCAGAACGAGCACGATCTCGCCGAAGCGCGCGCGCTGCTCGACAGCGCGGGAATTCCGCACGAGGCGCTGATCCGCAACGGCCACGTCGCTTCCGAGATCGTCGCGGCGGCCGACGAGGGCAAGTTCGACATGATCGTGCTCGGTTCCAAGGGGCGTGCCGTGTTCACCGACCTGCTGGTCGGCTCGGTGGCCACCCGCGTCTCGGAGATGGCCACGGTCCCGGTGCTGCTGGTCCGCTGATCCGTCCGGCGTCCGGCGTCCGGCGCCCGGTCGCGGCGCAGCTCGCGCGGCGCCGGTAAGGATCGCCAGCTCGGCGCGTCTCAGCCAGACGCAGTGGTCGACGCCACCGGCGGCCGCCGCCCGTGTCGTCGACGCCCTGCGAGCGGATGTCCTCGGACTCGGTCCGAAAAGGAGCTGGCGAGATGAAGCTGCTCATTGGTTCCGATGGCTCGCCGAATGCACTGCACGCGGTCCGCTTCGGCGCGGACCTGCTCGGCAAGTGCTCCGAGCCGAGCTCGATCACGCTGATCAGCGTCCACGACGATACCGCGCTGCACCATGCGCGGCGCTTCGTCGGCCAGCACGCGATCGACGAGTACCTGCACGGGCTGAGCGAGCACGACGTCGCCGAAGCGCGCACGCTGCTCGACGGCGCGGGCGTCCGGCACGAGACGATGATGCGCACGGGTCACATCGCCTCCGAGATCGCAGCGGTGGCCGAAGAAGGCAGCTTCGACATGATCCTGCTCGGCTCGAAGGGGCACACGGCCTTCCGGGACATGCTCGTCGGCTCGGTGGCCAAGCGGGTCATGGAGCTGGCTACGGTTCCGGTGATGCTGGTGCGCTGACGCCGGCCGGCTCAGCCGGCGTTCGCGTTGCCGGCCGCCGCGCCGGTCTCGAAAAGCTCGCAGATTTCCTTCGGCGAATACCCGAGCTCGCCGAGGATCTCGGCGCTGTGCTGCCCGAGCAGCGGCGCGGGCCTGCGGATCGCCGTCAGCTCGCCGCTCGACTTGAGCGGCAGGCCCAGCGTCTTCATGCGACCGATCTTCGGATGCTCGACTTCGACGATCATCCGCCGCGCCTCGATGTGCGGGTCGGCGAGGATCTGCTCGTAGCCGTAGACCGGGCCGCCCGGGACCTTGGCCGCGTCGAGCAAGTCGACCCAATGCGCGGTCGGATGGTCGGCGAAGACCGCCTCGATGTCGCGTTCGAGTTCGTCGACGTTGGCGAGCCGGGCCGCCGCCGTCGCGTAGCGCGGATCCTCGAGCCATTCGGGCTTGTCGCAGACGTTCAGGCAGAAGCTGCGCCACAGGTTGTCGGCGCCGGCGCCGACCGTCACGTAGCCGTCCTGCGTGCGGTAGGCCTGGTACGGCGCCGCGCGGCGATGGCGCGTTCCGGTCGGCGTCGGGATCTCGCCCGCGCCGGCCCAGGCGCCGAACTCCCACGGCGTCCATGCGAGGCCGGCCTCGAGCAGCGAGGTTTCCAGGTACTGGCCCTTGCCGCTGCGCAGGCGGCCGATGTAGGCGCCGAGAATCCCGTACAGCGCGGTGACGCCGCTGGCGATGTCGTTCATCGCGATGCCGACCTTGGCCGGCCGACCTCCGGGCTGGCCGGTCATCATCATGATCCCGGACATGCCCTGCGCGATGATGTCGAAGCCGCCCTTGTTGCCGTAGGGGCCGGTCTGCCCGAAGCCGGACATCGACGCGTAGACGAGCGCCGGGTTCAGCGCCAGCAGCGTCTCGGGGTCGATGCCGAGCCGGCGCACGACGCCGGGCCGGAAGTTCTCGAGCACGATGTCGGCGCCGGCCGCCAGCTTCAGGAAGGCTTCCTTGCCGCGCGGCGCCTTCAGGTCGAGCGCGATGCTGCGCTTGTTGCGGTTCAGCACGGCGAAGCAGTAGGACTCGCCGTTGACCTTCGGGTCGAATCGGCGCGATGCGTCGCCGTCGGGAAAGCTTTCGATCTTGATCACGTCGGCGCCGAGGTCGCCGAGCACCATCGCGCAGTACGGGCCGGCCATGACGTTCGTCAGGTCGACCACCTTCACGCCTTCGAGCGGCAGGGTCACGGCAGGGTTTCCTCCTTCAATCGATGACGGTCACTTGCGACGTGTCGATCTCGGCGAAGACTTCGTCGTCGACCTCGAACACCTCCTGCGGGCGGGCCGCAACGCGCAGCGGCTCCTGCAGGCCCGGCATCCCGACGTGGTAGTCCCAGGACTCGCCGAGATAGGCGCGCCGTTCGATGCGTGCCGGCACGCAGAAGCGGTGGTCGGCTGCCGAAGGCTGCGTGCGGTGCAACTGGATGCACTGCGGCCGCACCGAGACCCGGACGCGGGCGTCCGAAGCGCCCGAGCCGTTCGTCGCGCCGTTCGCATCGGCAGCGACAGGCGGGGTCGCCGTGCGCGTCGGTGCCTCGCTTCCGAGCGTCGCCACCGGCAGCGAGAAGCCTCCGAAGTCGACGCGGTCGCCGCGCCGCGCACCTTCGAGGAAGTTCGTGCGGCCGATGAAGCCCGCCACGAAGCCCGTCTTCGGCCGGCAGTAGAGCTCGTACGGCGAGTCGATCTGTTCGATGCGCCCCTTGTTCATGACGGCGATCCGGTCGGACGTGACCATCGCCTCGGCCTGGTCGTGCGTGACGTAGACCATCGTGATCCGGAACTCGTCGTGCAGGCGGCGGATTTCGAAGCGCATCTCCTCGCGCAGGTTCGCATCGAGGTTCGACAGCGGTTCGTCGAGCAGCAGCACGGCCGGCTTGACGACGATCGACCGGGCCAGCGCCACGCGCTGCTGCTGGCCGCCGCTCAGCTCGGCCGGGTAGCGGTCGCGCAGCGCACCGAGCCGGACGACCTCGAGGATCTCGTCGACGCGCCGCCGCGCCTCGGCGGCCGGCGTCTTGCGGATCTTCAGGCCGAAGCCGACGTTCTCGGCGACGGTCATGTTCGGCCAGATCGCGTAGCTCTGGAAGATCATCGACATGTTGCGTCGCTCGGGCGGCAAGGTCGAACCCGGCGACGAGACGACCTTGCCGGCGACCTCGATCGTTCCGGCGGTGGGCGACAGGAAGCCCGCCATCATCCGCAGCGTCGTGGTCTTGCCGCAGCCGGAGGGGCCGAGCAGCGAGACGAGCTCGCCTTCCTCGATCGTCAGGTTCAGGTCGTCGACGGCAGCGAAATCGCCGAAGCTGCGGGAGACATTGCGAAGCACCAGCTTGCTCATGCAGCGGTTCTCCTGAGCATGAAGTCGCGGCCCATCAGGCGGAAGCCGATCAGGATCAGCGCGACGGTGATGAAGACGAGGATCAGGCCGATCGATGCGAGCGCCTCGAAGTTGCCCTCGTCGCTCTTGTCGAACAGCAGCACCGACAGCACCTGCGTGTCGATCGAATACAGGAAGATCGCCGTGCTCAGCTCGCGCGTGGCCGGAATGAAGACCAGGATGAACGCGCCCGCCAGGCTGCGCTTGAGCAAGGGCATCACGACGCGTGCGATCGCCGTGAAGCGGCTGCCGCCGAGGATCCGCACCGCGTCTTCGAGCTCGGGGTTGATGCTGCGGATCGCGGCGTTCGCGTTGGTGAACGCGATCGGCAGGAAGCGGGTCGCGAAGGCCAGGATCAGGATCCAGGCGGTGCCGTAGAGCAGCAGCGGCGGGTTCGCGTAGGCCGCGTAGAAGCCGATCGCGAGCACGATGCCGGGAATCACGAACGGCGCCATCGTGAGGAAGGACAGCGTGTTGCCGAGCCGCCGTCCAACCAGGTTGCGGTTGACCGCATAGGCGATGCACAGCGACAGCACGATCGCGATCAGCGAGGCGCCGCCGGCGTAGGTGAAGGTGTTGATCGTCGCGTCGCGGGTCAGGTGGTTCTCGAACAGCGTGAAACGCAGGTTGTCGAGCGTGAAGTTGTCCAGCGAGAAGCCGCGGCCCCAGGCCTTCGCGGTCGCGGCCTGCAGGATCACCATCATCGGCATGAAGAAGGACAGCGTGCAGACGAACAGGCAGAAGCCCAGCATCGGCCAGCGCCAGGCGCCCAGCGCGACCGGCCGGCGCTCGCCGCCCTTGCCGGTCAGCGCGACGTAGCCCTTGCGCATCGTGATCCGCCGCTGCA
>JAAZBL010000392.1 GCA_012513825.1 Limnobacter sp.
GGCCATCATCGGCTCGAGCAGCACCGGGCTGGCGCGGCGCATGCCTTCCTTGAAGGCGATCGACGCGGCCTGCTTGAACGCGTTCTCGTTCGAGTCGACGTCGTGGTAGGAGCCGAAGAACAGCGTGACCTTGACGTCGACGACCGGATAGCCGGCCAGCACGCCCGCCGGCAGCGTTTCCTCGATGCCCTTCTGCACCGCCGGAATGTACTCGCGCGGCACGACACCGCCCTTGATCGCATCGACGAACTCGAAGCCCGGGCCGCCCGGCTCGAGCGGCTCGAGCTTGAGCACGACGTGGCCGTACTGGCCGCGACCGCCCGACTGCTTGACGAACTTGCCCTCGACTTCCTCGCAGGTCTTGCGGATCGTCTCGCGATAGGCGACCTGCGGCTTGCCGACCGAGGCGTCGACGCCGAATTCGCGCTTCATCCGGTCGACGAGGATCTCGAGGTGCAGCTCGCCCATGCCCGAGATGATCGTCTGCCCCGATTCCTCGTCGGTGCGCACGCGGAACGACGGGTCTTCCTGCGCGAGGCGGCCCAGCGCGATGCCCATCTTCTCCTGGTCGGCCTTGGTCTTCGGCTCGACGGCCTGCGAGATGACCGGCTCGGGAAACTCCATGCGCTCGAGGATCACCGGCGCCTCCGGATCGGCGAGCGTCTCGCCGGTCGTGACGTCCTTCAGGCCGACGCAGGCGGCGATGTCGCCGGCGCGCACTTCCTTGATCTCGTCGCGCTGGTTCGCGTGCATCTGCAGCAGCCGGCCGATACGCTCCTTCTTGCCCTTGACCGAGTTCAGCACCGTGTCGCCGGAGTTCAGCACGCCGGAGAACACGCGGATGAAGGTCAACTGGCCGACGAAGGGGTCGGTCATCAGCTTGAACGCGAGCGCAGAGAACTTCTCGTTGTCGTCGGCCTTGCGCAGCACCTCGGCGTCGTTCAGGTCATGCCCGACGACCGGCGGGATGTCGATCGGCGACGGCAGGAATTCGATGACGGCGTCGAGCATGCGCTGCACGCCCTTGTTCTTGAACGCGGTGCCGCACATCATCGGCTGGATCTCGCCGGCGATCGTGCGCTTGCGCAGGCCCTTGCGGATGTCGTCCTCGGAGAGGTCGCCCTCTTCGAGGTAGCGGTTCATCAGCTCCTCGTCGGCCTCGGCAGCCGACTCGACCATGTTCTCGCGCCACTTCTGGCAGGTCTCGACCAGTTCGGCCGGGATCTCGCCGTATTCGAACTTCATCCCCTGCGAGGACTCGTCCCAGAGGATCGACTTCATCTTCAGCAGGTCGACGACGCCCTTGAAGCCCTCCTCGGCGCCGATCGGCACGACGATCGGAACCGGGTTCGCCTTCAGGCGCAGGCGCATCTGGTCGTAGACCTTGAAGAAGTTCGCCCCCATCCGGTCCATCTTGTTGACGAAGGCCAGGCGCGGCACGCCGTACTTGTTGGCCTGGCGCCAGACCGTCTCGGACTGCGGCTGCACGCCGCCGACCGCGCAATAGACCATGCACGCGCCATCGAGCACCCGCATCGAACGCTCGACCTCGATCGTGAAGTCGACGTGCCCGGGCGTGTCGATGATGTTGATCCGGTGCTCGGGCATGGACAGGTCCATGCCCTTCCAGAAGCAGGTCACGGCAGACGAGGTGATCGTGATGCCGCGTTCCTGTTCCTGCGCCATCCAGTCGGTCGTGGCGGCGCCGTCGTGGACCTCGCCGAGCTTGTGGTTGACCCCGGTGTAGAAAAGGATCCGCTCGGTCGTCGTGGTCTTGCCGGCGTCGATGTGAGCGGAGATACCGATGTTCCGGTAGCGCTCGATGGGAGTCTTGCGAGCCATGGTTGAAAACTCTTTCGTGTTGGGCGTCAGAAGCGGAAGTGCGCGAACGCCTTGTTCGCCTCGGCCATCCGGTGCACCTCGTCACGCTTCTTGACGGCGCCGCCGCGATTCTCGGCGGCTTCCATCAGTTCGTTGGCCAGGCGCTGGCCCATCGACTTCTCGCCCCGTTTCTTTGCCGCCTCGCGCAACCAGCGCATGGCGAGCGCCAACCGGCGCACCGGACGCACTTCGACCGGCACCTGGTAGTTGGCGCCGCCGACCCGGCGGCTCTTGACCTCGACCATCGGACGCGTGTTCTGCAGCGCCTGGCCGAAGACTTCGATCGGGTCCTTGCCCGACCGGGTGCGGATCTGCTCGAACGCGCCGTAGATCATCCGTTCGGCAACGGCCTTCTTGCCGTCGAGCATCAGCACGTTGACGAACTTCGAGACTTCGACGCTGCCATAGATCGGATCGGGCAGGATCTCGCGTTTGGGAACTTCGCGACGACGGGGCATCGGCAATCACCTCTTCTGGATTCAGCTCACCGGCGCGCCCGATTGCGCCGCCGGCGTGGCCGCCCTACTCGACCCGCCGCAGCGGGACCGGGAGCGGCCGCTTACTGGACACCGGGCGCGAACGATCGACTCGCCGCGCACGGCACCCGAAACGCAAGAGCGCGAGCCCGGAAAAACGGCTCGCGCCCCTGCCCTGTAAACGGATGGGACTCAGGCTTTCTTGGGTCGCTTGGCGCCGTACTTCGAGCGCGCCTGCTTGCGATCCTTGACACCCTGCAGGTCGAGCGAGCCGCGGACCACGTGGTAGCGGACGCCGGGCAGGTCCTTGACGCGACCGCCACGGATCAGCACGACCGAGTGCTCCTGCAGGTTGTGGCCTTCGCCGCCGATATACGAGATGACCTCGAATCCGTTGGTCAGCCGGACCTTGGCGACCTTTCGCAGCGCCGAGTTCGGCTTCTTCGGGGTCGTGGTGTAGACGCGCGTGCAGACGCCGCGCCGCTGCGGGCAGTTCTGCAGCGCCGGGCTCTTGCTGTTGACGACTTCCGACTCGCGCCCCTGGCGCACGAGCTGGTTGATGGTAGGCATCTGCGATGATCCTTGTATTGCGCCGCAGCCCGGTCCGTTCGCCGCACGCCGCGCAAGAGAAAAGCCGAATGGCTTTACCCGGAATTCTCCGGAAAGCCCTCTAGTATATCCGCAGGTCGCGACTCGAGCAAGAAGTCGCGACCCCGTGTTGCGGCGCACCAACCGAAGCCGGTGCGCCGCCCGCCCTCGTCAGGCCTCGTCGCCCGCATCCTCCGACGAACCGGCGCCGTCGATGGTCTCGCCGACCGTCGTCTCGTCGGACTCCTCGCCGGGCCGCACGAACAGCGATTCGGCCTCGGCGCGAGCCAGTGCCGCCTGCTCCTGCGCCTCCGAGGCTTCCTTGGCGCGGCGCGCCGTGTGGAAGGCCAGGCCGGTGCCGGCGGGAATCAGGCGCCCGACGATGACGTTCTCCTTGAGCCCGCGCAGCTCGTCGCGCTTGCCCATGATCGCCGCCTCGGTCAGCACCCGCGTGGTCTCCTGGAACGAGGCCGCCGAGATGAACGAATCGGTCGACAGCGAGGCCTTCGTGATGCCGAGCAGCAGGTTGACGTAGCTGGCCGGACGCTTGTCCTCGGCCTCGGCCTTGTCGTTCTGGTTCAGCATTTCCGAACGCTCGACCTGCTCGCCGGGGATGAACGGCGTATCGCCCGGGTCGGTGACCTGCACGCGGCGCAGCATCTGGCGAACGATCACCTCGATGTGCTTGTCGTTGATCTTCACGCCCTGCAGCCGGTAGACGTCCTGCACTTCGTCGACGATGTAGCGCGCCAGCGCCTCGATGCCGAGCAGGCGCAGGATGTCGTGCGGATCGGCCGGGCCGTCGACGATCATCTCGCCCTTGTTGACGACCTGTCCGTCGTGCACGAGCACGTTCTTGTCCTTCGGGATCAGGAACTCGTGCGCGTTGCCGTCGAGGTCGGTGATGACCAGCCGCTGCTTGCCCTTCGTGTCCTTGCCGAAGGACACGGTGCCGGTGACCTCGGCCAGCATGCCGGCGTCCTTCGGCGAGCGCGCCTCGAACAGCTCGGCCACGCGCGGCAGGCCGCCGGTGATGTCGCGGGTCTTCTGCGACTCGAGCGGGATGCGCGCGAGGATCTCGCCCACGCCGACCTGCTGGCCGTCGCGCACGGTGATCAGCGCGCCGACCGGGAAGCTGATCGTGACCGCGTGGTCGGTGCCGGCGATCCGGACTTCCTCGCCGGTCTCGTCGATCAGCTTGACCTGCGGACGTTGCGAGCGCGTCGATCCGCGCCGGTTCGCGTCGATGACGACCAGCGTCGACAGGCCGGTGACCTCGTCGATCTGCTTGGCGACCGAGGTGCCTTCCTCGACGTTCTCGAAGCGGATCGTCCCCGGGTACTCGGAGATGATCGGACGCGTCAGCGGGTCCCAGGTCGCCAGCTGCGTGCCGGGCTTGACCGCCTTGCCGTCGCCGGCGAGCAGCGTCGCCCCGTAGGGCACCTTGTGGCGCTCGCGCTCGCGCCCGTTGTCGTCGACGATGACGATCTCGCCGGAACGCGAGATGACGATCTGCTCGCCCTTGCCGTTGGTCACGTAGCGGATGCCGCTGGCGAAGCGCACGGTGCCGTTGGACTTGGCCTCGACGGCGCTGGCCACGGCGGCGCGCGACGCGGCACCGCCGATGTGGAAGGTGCGCATCGTCAGCTGCGTGCCCGGCTCGCCGATCGACTGCGCGGCGATCACGCCGACCGCCTCGCCGGTGTTGACCAGCGAGCCGCGGCCGAGGTCGCGGCCGTAGCACTTGGCGCACAGGCCGTAGCGCGTCTCGCAGGTCAGCGGCGTGCGCACGCGGACCTCGTCGACGCCGAGGCGCTCGATCTCGTCGACCGCGTCCTCGTCGAGCAGCGCGCCGGCCTCGAACGCCGTTTCCTGCGTCTCGGGGTCGACGACGTCGGAGGCGGCGACGCGACCGAGGATCCGGTCGCGCAGCGCCTCGATGACCTCGCCGCCCTCGATCAGCGCCTTCATCGCGACGCCGTTCATCGTCCCGCAGTCGTCTTCGGTCACGACCAGGTCCTGCGTGACGTCGACGAGCCGGCGCGTCAGGTAGCCGGAGTTGGCCGTCTTCAGCGCCGTGTCGGCCAGGCCCTTGCGGGCGCCGTGCGTCGAGATCAAGTACTGGAGGACGTTCAGCC
>JAAZBL010000049.1 GCA_012513825.1 Limnobacter sp.
ACGGCGAACCGCCGACGCACGTCTTCGCGCAGGTCGGCGTCGGCGCGATGGCCGCTGCACTGTGCGCCGACTTCTGGATTCGCTGGGGCGCCCGCCGGCCGATCTTCGTCGTCGTCGAGCCCCTGACCGCCGACTGCGTCTATCGAAGCATCGAGGCCGGTACGCCGGCCGTCGTCGAAGGTTCGCTCGACACGGTGATGGCCGGGCTCGCCTGCGGCGAGGTCTCGGAGCTGGCCTGGGAAATCCTGCGCAACGGCGCCAATGCGGCGATCGCCGTCGCCGATCGCTACGCGCTCGACGGAATGCGGCTGCTCGCCGACGCGCGACGCGGCGATCCGGCCGTGGTGGCCGGCGAAACCGGTGCCTCGGGGCTTGCCGCGCTGCTGGCGCTGCGCGACCATCCAGCGATCGCCGGCACACTGCGCCTGGACTCGGCGTCGCGGGTGCTGCTGCTCGGCAGCGAAGGCGACACCGATCCATCGATCTACCGGCAGGTCGTCGGGCGGGACGCCAGGCAGGTGCTTGCCGCCTGAGCGGGCCGGCGCCCGGCAATCGCTGACGAGCAGCCAACGAACGGAGCCGAAGCCTCGATGGGCACACGCGAGCAAGCCAGCATCAACGCCGAGCGTCTGGTCGGCCGGCTCGCGCAACTCGCCGAGATCGGACGAAGCGACGAAGGCGCCTGCTGCCGGCTGGCCCTGACCGACGAAGACCGCGCCGGCCGCGACCTCGTCGTCGGCTGGATGCGCGAACTGGGATTGGACGTGCGCGTCGACCGGATCGGCAACATCTTCGGCATGCGCGCCGGTACCGAGGACCTCGCGCCGGTGATGAGCGGTTCGCACATCGACACGGTGCGCACCGGCGGACGTTTCGACGGAACCCTCGGCGTGCTTGGCGCACTCGAGGTCGTCGAGACCCTGAACGACGCCGGCATCGTTACGCGCCGACCGCTGGTCGTCGGTGTCTTCACGAACGAGGAAGGCGCACGCTTCGCGCCCGACATGCTCGGTTCGCTGGTCTACGTCGGCGGCTTGCCGCTCGACCGGGCGCTCGACACGGTCGGAATCGACGGCAAGCGGCTCGGCGACGAACTCGCCCGGATCGGCTACGCCGGCGATGCGCCGCTCGGACTGTACCGGCCGCACGCCTTCGTCGAACTGCACATCGAACAGGGGCCCGTGCTCGACCTCGAGGGCCTGCGGATCGGCGCGGTCGAGAACCTGCAGGGCATTTCCTGGCAGGAGGTCACGATCGTCGGCCAGTCGAACCATGCCGGCACCACGCCGATGCGAATGCGCCACGACGCCGGCTATTGCGCCGCGGCGATCGGCGTCGAACTGCGGGCGATCGCGCGCGAGTTCGGCGGCGATCAGGTCTGCACGATGGGCATGGTCCGGCTGCACCCGAACCTGATCAACGTGATCGCCGCGCGTGCGACCGTGACCGTCGACATGCGCAATACCGACGAATCCGTACTGCAGCAGGCCGAAGATCGGCTCGCGGCCTTCCTCGACGAACTGTCCCGGCGCGAAGGCGTCGCCATCGAGGCGCGCCGTCTTGCCCGATTCGAACCGGTGCAGTTCGACGACGGCATCGCGCACCTGATCGAAGGCCACGCCGCCCGGCTCGGTTTGCCCTGCCGCAGGATGACTTCGGGTGCCGGGCACGACGCGCAGATGCTGGCCCGGATCTGCCCGACCGCAATGATCTTCGTGCCCAGCATCGGCGGCATCAGTCACAACCCGGCCGAAGACACGCGGCCGGAAGACCTGGCGGCAGGCGCCGAAGTGCTGCTGCACAGCCTGCTCGAACTCGCCGGCTGACCGGCCCGCGAACCGTCTCGCCCCTGGAGGCGCTTTCATGCCCCGCATCGTCACCGTAGGCGCCGCACAGCTCGGCCCGATCGCGCGCAACGAGTCGCGCGCCGAAGTCGTCGAACGCATGCTCGCCCTGCTGGGCCAGGCAAAGGCGCATGGTTGCCGGCTCGTCGTCTTTCCCGAGCTGGCGCTGACCACCTTCTTTCCGCGCTGGTTCTTCGAGCAGCAGGCGCAGATCGATGCGTTCTTCGAACGCGCGATGCCCGGCCCGGACACGCAGCGACTGTTCGACGCCGCGCGCAGCCTGGAGATCGGGTTCTGCCTCGGTTTCGCCGAACTGGTCGAAGAAAACGGCCGCGTTCGCCGGTTCAACAGTTCGATCCTGGTCGACGCCACCGGGACGATCGTCGGCAAGTATCGAAAGATCCACCTGCCGGGCCATCGGGAACACGAACCCTGGCGACGCTTCCAGCATCTCGAGAAACGCTATTTCGAACGGGGCAACCTCGGTTTCC
>JAAZBL010000050.1 GCA_012513825.1 Limnobacter sp.
CGCGCTGGCCCGTGAAAAGAACGTCGGACGCGAGGTCGTGTTCGGCGCACTCGAAAGCGCGCTCGCCTCGGCAACCAAGAAGCGCTTCAAGGAAGAGAGCGACGTGCGCGTCGCGATCGACCGGATGACGGGCGACTACGAGGCGTTCCGGCGCTGGCAGGTGGTGCCCGACGGCGAGCTCGAGGACCACGACCTGCAGATCATCCTGTCCGAGGCGCAGAAGCAGGTGCCCGACGTACAGATCGGCGACTACATCGAGGAAGAGCTCGAGCCGGTCGAACTCGGCCGGATCGGCGCACAGGCCGCCAAGCAGGTGATCCTCCAGAAGATCCGCGACGCCGAGCGCGAGCAGATCATCGACGACTTTCTCGCGCGCGGCGAACCGATCCTGTCCGGGACCGTCAAGCGGGTCGACCGCGAGGGCGCGATCATCGAATCGGGCAAGCTCGAAGCGCGCCTGCCGCGCGACCAGATGATCCAGAAGGAGAACCTGCGCGTCGGCGACCGGGTGCGTGCCTACGTCGAGAAGGTCAATCGCGAGGGCCGCGGCCCGCAGCTGTTCCTCTCGCGCACCTCGCCCGAGTTCATCAAGCACCTGTTCGCCAACGAGGTGCCCGAGATCGAGCAGGGGCTGCTCGAGATCAAGGCGGCGGCGCGCGACCCCGGCGTGCGCGCGAAGATCGCCGTGCACTCGAACGACCGTCGTGTCGACCCGATCGGAACCTGCGTCGGTGTGCGCGGTTCGCGCGTGCAGGCGGTCACCGGGGAACTCGGCGGCGAGCGCGTCGACATCGTCCTCTGGTCCGACGACCCGGCGCAGTTCGTCATCGGTGCGCTGGCGCCGGCCAACGTCACGTCGATCGTCGTCGACGAGGACAAGCACAGCATGGACGTCGTCGTCGACGAGGACAACCTGGCGCTGGCGATCGGTACCGGCGGACGCAACGTGCGGCTGGCTTCCGAGCTGACCGGCTGGCAGATCAACATCATGTCGGCCGAGGAGTCGGAGGCCAAGAGCGAGGCCGAGCAGCGGATGGTGCGCGAGCTGTTCATGCACAAGCTCGACGTCGACCAGGAAATCGCCGACATCCTGATCGAAGAGGGCTTCACGACGGTCGAGGAAGTCGCCTACGTGCCGATCAACGAGATGCTCGAGATCGAGGCCTTCGACGAAGACACGGTCAACGAGCTGCGCACGCGCGCGCGCAACGTGCTGCTCACCGAGGCGATCCAGACCGAGGAGAAGCTCGGCGCCACGTCGGAAGACCTGCAGTCGCTCGAGGGCATGGACCGGGAGCTCGCCGCGAAGCTGGCCGACGCCGGCGTGCACACGCGCGACGAGCTGGCCGAGCTGGCCGTCGACGAGCTGGTCGAGGCCACCGGCATCGACGACGAGCGTGCCCGCGACCTGATCATGAAGGCGCGCGCGCACTGGTTCGAAGACGAGCAGGCCTCCTGATCCGGCGAAGCGAGCGGGACAGGAAGGCACAGGAAGTAAAGGATTCAGCGGGGCCGGGCCCCGGACGCGCCGCAAGCGGCGTGTCGATACTCCAGAGCGATCTGGGAAGGAAGAGCATGGCGAGTACGAACGTGGCGAAGTTTGCGGCAGAGCTGAAGATGCCGGCCGAGGCATTGCTCGAGCAGTTGAAGGCGGCCGGCGTGGACAAGCGCGCGCCCGACGACGTGCTGACCGAGGCCGACAAGGAACAGCTGCTGTCTGCGCTGCGCCGTGCTCATGGTGGCGAAGACGCGCAGAAGCGAAAGATCACGCTGACCCGGAAGCAGACTTCGGAGATCAAGCAGGCCGACGCCACCGGCAAGGCGCGCACGATCCAGGTCGAGGTTCGCAAGAAGCGCGTTTTCGTCAAGCGTGACGTCGGCGATCAGGCCGCCGGCGAAGCCGCGACGCAGCTCGTCGAGGAGCCGGAGCGCAAGGTCACGGTCGTCGACGAGCAGGAGCGCAGCCTGCGCGAGGCCGAAGAGGCCCGCCAGCGCGAACTGCTCGAGCGACAGGCCGCCGAGCTGCGCGAGAAGCAGGAGCGGCTCGAGCTGGAGCGCAAGCGCGCCGAGGAGGCCGAAGCAGAGGCACGCCGCCGCGAAGAGGAAGCCCGTCGCGAAGCCGACCGCACCGAGGCTGCCCAGGCTGCGGCCGCCGCTGCCGAACAGGCGCGTGCCAGCGAGCGCGCGGCGGCGCAGGCCGACGGCGAGGTCGACGAGGCGCAGCAGCAGGCCGCCCGCGAACAGGCCGAGGCCGAACGCGCGCGTGCCGAAGCCGAGCGCGCACGGGTGGCCGCCGAGGCGAAGGCGGCCGAGGAGGCCGCGCGCAAGGCCGCCGAAGAGGCTGCCCAGCAGGCCGCGGCCCGTCGCGCCGTCGAGGCGGAGGTCGCGGAGATCAACCGCCTGATGGCCGCACAGCGTCGTCCGCAGCCCAAGGTGGCCGAGGCGCCGCCCGCCGCGGCTGCGGCGCAGGCTCCGGCAGCGGCGAAGGCGGCGCCGGGTGCTGCCGGCAAGCAGGCCGTCAGCGGCACGCTGCACCGGCCGACCGGTACCGGCGCTCGTCCGGCCGCGGCCCCCGGCGAAGGCCAGAAGAAGCACGTCAAGTCCGAGAAGCTCTCGTCGACCTGGTCCGACGACGCGTCGAAGCGTCGCGGCATCAAGACCCGCGGCGGTGGCGCCGACGCCGGCTGGCGCGGCGGTCCGCGCGGCGGGCGCGGCCGCGGCCAGGATCGGCGCGGCGGCGGACAGGCGCCGCAGATGCCGGTCGAGACGATCGTGCGCGAAGTGCACGTGCCGGAAACGATCACCGTCGGCGACCTGGCTCACAAGATGGCGGTCAAGGCCGCCGAGGTCATCAAGCAGTTGATGAAGCTCGGCCAGATGGTCACGATCAACCAGGTGCTCGACCAGGACACGGCGATGATCCTCGTCGAGGAAATGGGGCACAAGGCCGTTGCGGCCAAGCTCGACGACCCCGAGGCGATGCTCGTCGAGCAGAGCGACCTGCATGCCGACGCGGAACGCCTGCCGCGGCCGCCGGTGGTCACCGTCATGGGCCACGTCGACCACGGCAAGACCTCGCTGCTCGACTACATCCGGCGCGCGAAGGTCGCCGCCGGCGAGGCGGGCGGCATCACGCAGCACATCGGCGCCTACCACGTCGAGACGCCGCGTGGCGTCATCACCTTCCTCGATACGCCCGGCCACGAGGCCTTCACGGCGATGCGTGCGCGCGGCGCCAAGGCCACCGACATCGTGATCCTCGTCGTGGCCGCCGACGACGGCGTGATGCCGCAGACGATCGAGGCGATCAACCACGCGAAGGCTGCCGGCGTGCCGCTGGTCGTCGCGATGAACAAGATCGACAAGCCCGAGGCCAATCCCGAGCGGGTCAAGCAGGAACTGGTCGCCAACGAGGTCGTGCCCGAGGAGTACGGCGGAGACGTGCCGATCGTTCCGGTCTCGGCGAAGACCGGCGAGGGCGTCGACGAGTTGCTCGAGAACGTGCTGCTGCAGGCCGAGCTGCTCGAGCTGAAGGCGCCGGTCGAAGGCGCGGCCAAGGGCCTGGTCATCGAGGCAAGGCTCGACAAGGGCCGGGGTCCGGTGGCTTCGGTGCTGGTGCTGTCGGGCACGCTGTCGCGCGGCGACGTCGTGCTGGCCGGTTCGTCCTTCGGACGGGTGCGCGCGATGCTCGACGAGAACGGCAAGCCGGTCACGCAGGCCGGGCCGTCGATCCCGGTCGAGATTCAGGGCCTGCAGGAAGTGCCTGCGGCCGGCGAAGAGGTGATCGTGCTCGGCGACGAGCGCAAGGCGCGCGAGATCGCGCTGTTCCGCCAGGGCAAGTTCCGCGACGTCAAGCTCGCGCGCCAGCAGGCTGCCAAGCTGGAGAACGTCTTCGATCAGATGACCGAAGGCGACGTGCAGACGCTGGCGCTGATCGTCAAGGCCGACGTCCAGGGTTCGCAGGAAGCGCTGTCGCAATCGCTGCTCAAGCTGTCGACCAGCGAGGTCAAGGTGCACGTCGTGCACCAGGGCGTCGGCGGCATCAGCGAGAGCGACGTGAACCTGGCGATCGCCTCGAAGGCGGTGATCATCGGCTTCAACGTGCGCGCCGACGTGCAGGCCAAGCGACTGGCCGAGAGCAACGGCATCGACATCCGCTACTACAACATCATCTACGACGCGGTAGACGACGTGAAGGCGGCGATGACCGGGATGCTGGCGCCCGAGCAGCGCGAGGAGATCATCGGCCTGGTCGAGATCCGGCAGATCTTCCGGGTGCCGAAGGTCGGCAACGTGGCCGGCTGCATGGTGCTCGAAGGCGTGGTCCGTCGCGGGGCGCGCGTGCGCCTGCTGCGCGACAACACGGTCGTCTGGACCGGCGAACTCGATACGCTGCGGCGCTTCAAGGACGACGTCCGCGAGGTTCGCGAGGGCTTCGAGTGCGGCCTGTCGCTGAAGAACTACGACGACATCAAGGAAGGCGACCAGCTCGAGGTCTTCGAGATCAAGGAGGTCGCGCGGACCCTGTGATCCGCGCGAACGCAGCCATGAGCAGGCACCGGCCGGGAGGAAGCGGGCGCGGCGTGCGCGTCGCCGAGCAGGTTCACAAGGAACTGGCCGAACTGATCCGCAGCGAGGTCGACGATCCACGGGTCGGCATGGTCACGCTCACCGGCGTCGAGCTCACGCGCGACTACGCGTACGCCACCGTGCACTTCACCGTGCTGCCCGACGATCCGCAGACGGTGGCCGACACGCTGGCCGGGCTGCGCCGCGCCGGCGGTTTCCTGCGCGGCCAGCTCGGTCGGCGCGTGCGCATCCACACGACGCCCGAGCTGCGCTTCGTGCACGACACCTCGACTGCCCACGGCATGCAGATGTCGCGACTGATCGACGAGGCGGTGGCGCAGCGTGCCGACGACGAGCCCGCCGGCGAGGGCCATGACCCCGACAGCGAAGCCGATCGCGGCCATGGCGACGCCGGCCGTGGCGAGCGCGGCGGGCGGACGGACGGCCGATGAGGTGCCGGGATTCCGCTCCGGGCGGACACTGAGATGGCCGACTCGCGACCTGCCCGCGAACGGCGACCTGCGCGCGAGCGCATCGACGGCATCCTGCTGCTCGACAAACCGAAGGGCCTCAGTTCGAACGACGCACTGGTCCGGGCGCGCCGGCTGCTGAACGCGCTGAAGGCCGGCCACGGCGGCACGCTCGATCCGATGGCCACCGGGCTGCTGCCGCTGATGTTCGGCGAGGCGACGAAGTTCGCACAGGATGCGCTCGACGCCGACAAGACCTATCTCGCCGAACTGACGCTCGGCGTGACGACCGACACCGCCGACGCCGAGGGGCAGGTGCTGCAGCGGCGCCCCGTGCAAGTCGACGAGGCTGCGCTGAAGGCTGCCTGCCGCGCTTTCGTCGGCGACATCGAACAGGTGCCGCCGATGCATTCGGCGCTCAAGCGCGACGGCAAGCCGCTCTACGAATACGCGCGCGCCGGCATCGAGCTCGAGCGCAAGGCGAGGCCGGTCCGCATCCATTCGATCGAACTGCTCGACTGGACGCCGGACGGCGACGCACCCCGCGCGACGATCCGCGTCCGCTGCAGCAAGGGCACCTATGTCCGCACGCTGGCGGCCGACATCGGCGAACGCCTGGGCTGCGGGGCGCACCTGTCCGCGCTGCGCCGCGAATCGGTCGGCCGGCTCGGACTCGAGGATGCGATCGGGCTCGACGCGCTCGAAGCCTTGCCGCCGGAGTCCCGACGGGCGCGTCTCGCGCCGCCCGATGCGCTGCTGGCCGATCTGCCGCGGGTCGATCTCGACCGGGCGGCTGCGGCCCGGTTTCGCAACGGGCAGCGATTGCCCGCAGACGCACTCGCGAGCGCGCAGGCGGCGGCGCTCGACGGCTTCGCGGCGCCCGTGCGCGTGCGCGTCTACGACGGCGACGGGCGCCTGATCGGCCTCGCCCAGTGGGAGCGGCGTGTACTCGCACCGCTGCGGCTGGTCGCCCTCGAATCGCGCGGCGAACCGGTCCCCGACGCGATCGGCTGCCGGTAGCGCGGCGCCCGGACCGGACGATCCGGGCGGACCGTGCAGTGCGACCCGATCGGCGCGCGAGCGCAGCGGCGCCCGCATCCCGGCAGTCTCCCGCTTTATTTCCGGGCCTGCGTTGCAGGGCAGGCGACCGAGATCATCGCGTCAAGGACGCAGACCCCCATTCCAAAGATCGAACCGACATGACCCAGACCCTTCGCAACATCGCAATCATCGCGCACGTCGACCACGGCAAGACCACGCTGGTCGACCAGCTGCTGCGCCAGTCCGGCAGCTTTCGAGCCAACCAGCAGATGGTCGAACGCGTGATGGACAGCAACGACATCGAGCGCGAGCGCGGCATCACGATCCTGGCCAAGAACTGCGCGGTCGACTACGGCGACACGCGGATCAACGTCGTGGACACGCCGGGGCACGCGGACTTCGGCGGCGAGGTCGAGCGCGCGCTTTCGATGGTCGACGGCGTGCTGCTGCTCGTCGACGCGGTCGAGGGGCCGATGCCGCAGACGCGCTTCGTCACGCGCAAGGCGCTCGCGCTCGGACTGAAGCCGATCGTCGTCGTCAACAAGATCGACCGGCCCGGGGCCCGGCCCGACTGGGTCGTCGGCCAGACCTTCGACCTGTTCGACCGGCTCGGCGCCAGCGAGGAACAGCTCGACTTTCCGGTCGTCTACGCATCGGCGATCAACGGCTTCGCCGTCGACAGCCTGAAGGACCTGCCGGAGGACGGCGTCGAGGGGCCCGGCGACGCGGCCTCCGACGGCCTGTCGATGGAGCCGCTGTTCGAAGCGATCCTGCGCCATGTGCCGGCCCGCGACGACGATCGCGACGGTCCGCTGCAGTTCCAGATCTCGGCGCTCGACTATTCGAGCTACGTTGGCAAGATCGGCATCGGGCGGATCGGGCGCGGCCGCGTGCGTGCCGGCCAGCAGGTCACGGTGCTGTACGGCGATCCGGCTTCGACCGGGGTCGCACCGATCAACGCGAAGGTCAACCAGGTGCTGCGATTCCAGGGGCTCGAGCGGGTCGTCGTCGACGAGGCCGAGGCCGGCGACATCATCGCGATCAACGGCATCGACCAGCTCGAGATCGGCTCGACGGTCTGCGACCCGGCGCTGCCCGACGCCTTCCCGGTGCTGAGCGTCGACGAGCCGACGATGTCGATGGAGTTCCTGGTCAACACGTCGCCGATGGCCGGTCGCGAAGGCAAGTACGTGACGAGCCGGCAGATTCGCGAGCGGCTCGAGCGCGAGCTGAAGGCGAACGTTGCGCTGCGTGTCGAGTTCACCGCCGATTCCGACACCTTCGTCGTCTCGGGGCGCGGCGAGCTGCACCTGACGATCCTGCTCGAGAACATGCGTCGCGAGGGCTACGAGCTGGCCGTCTCGCGCCCGAAGCCGAAGATCCGGATCGTCGACGGCGAGCGCCAGGAGCCCTACGAACTGTTGACGATGGATTTCGAGGAGGCGCACCAGGGCGGCATCATGGAACTGCTCGGCCGGCGCAAGGGCGAGTTGCTGAACATCGAGCCCGACGGCAAGGGACGTGTGCGGCTCGAGTACCGGGTGCCGGCCCGCGGACTGATCGGATTCCACAACGAATTCCTGAACATGACCCGGGGAACCGGCGTCGTCAGCCACGTGTTCGACGACTACGGCGACTGGGCCGGCGAAATCGAGGCCCGGCGCAACGGCGTGCTGATCTCGCAGGACGACGGCGAAGCGGTTGCCTACGCGCTGTGGAAGCTGCAGGATCGCGGCCGGATGTTCGTCAGGCCCGGCGACCCGCTGTACGAAGGGATGATCATCGGCATCCACTCGCGCGACAACGATCTCGTGGTCAATCCCGTTCGCGAGAAGAAGCTGACCAACGTCCG
>JAAZBL010000393.1 GCA_012513825.1 Limnobacter sp.
AACTGGCTCATGCGCACGACCGCTGGAACGAACTCGACGGCCACGGCGCCGAAGCGCGCTGTCGAGCGCTGCTGGCCGGCCTGGGCTTCTCCGACGTCGAAGCCGACCGGCCGGTCGATGCCTTGTCCGGCGGCTGGCGCATGCGCCTGAACCTCGCGCGGGCGCTGTTCTGCCGCAGCGAATTGCTACTGCTCGACGAACCGACGAACCACCTCGACCTCGACGCCGTGCTGTGGCTCGAACGCTGGCTGCTGCGCTACCCGGGCACGGCGCTGATCGTTTCGCACGACCGCGATTTCCTCGACCGCGTCGCAACCGCGTCGATCCACATCGACGACGGCCGGCTGCAGCGCTATGCCGGCGGCTATAGCGAATTCGAGCGCCTGCGCGCGTTGCATGCACAACAGGCCGAGCGCCGGCGCACTGCCGACGCGGCGCGGATCGCACACCTGACCCGTTTCATCGAGCGCTTCCGTGCGAAGGCGACGAAGGCGCGCCAGGCGCAGAGCCGGATCAAGCAGCTCGAGCGGATCGTCCAGGTCGCGCCGGTGCGCGCGCTTCGCGGCGTCGACATCGAACTGCACGAAGTCGGCGACTGTCCCGATCCGCTGCTGGTCGCCGAGGATCTGGCGGCCGGCTACGGCGAGACCGCGATCCTGCGCGACGTGAACCTGACGATCCGCCGTGGTGCACGGATCGGCGTGCTCGGGCGCAACGGCGCCGGCAAGAGCACGCTGATCCGCACGCTGGTCGGCGACCTGCCGCCGCTGGCCGGTACTTTGAACCCGTCGCGCGCGATTCGGATCGGCTACTTCGCCCAGCAGGGCGTCGACCGGCTGCGCGACGACGAGTCGCCGCTGTGGCATCTGCAGCGCATCGCGCCGCAGGCGCGCGAACAGATACTGCGCGATCGTCTCGGCCGCTTCGGCTTCTCCGGCGACGACGCCACGCGTCCGGTCGGGCCGATGTCGGGCGGCGAGAAGGCGCGACTGTCACTGGCGCTGATGCTGTACGACGAGCCTCAGCTGCTCGTACTCGACGAACCGACGAACCACCTCGACGCCCAGACGCGCGACGCGCTGGCCGACGCGCTGGCCGATTTCGACGGTGCCGTCGTGCTCGTCTCGCACGACCGCTACCTGCTCCGCGCGAGCGCCGACACGCTGATGGTCGTGCGCGACGGCGGCTTGCACGAGTTCGACGGCGACCTCGACGACTATGCGGACTGGCTGCTCGCCGGACGCCGCGGCGACGCGGCTGCAGGCGCTCCAGGCGCCCGCGCGACCGGTCCTGCCGCTGCCCGCGCGGGCGTTTCGGGCGACGCGCGCGGCGCGCCGGCCGCAGGCGGGGATCGCCGCGAGGCGCGTCGCCAGGCTGCCGAACGCCGCGCGCAGCTCGCCACGCTGCTCGCGCCGCTCGAACGGCAGTTGCGCGAGTTCGAGTCCGAGCTCGAGCGCATCGAACGGGAACTGGCCGCGCTCGAATCGGCGCTCGCGGACCCCGATGCCTACGAGGACCCGCAGCGCGCCGCCGAGATGGCCCGCGGGCGCGCCGCGCTGGCCCGGCGCCGCGACGAGATCGAGCACGGCTGGCTCGAAGCGGCGGCCGAGCGCGACTCGCTGCGAGAGCGCTTCGAGGACGCCTGACGCATCGAGCACGCCTGAAGCTTCGAGCACGTTTGACGCTTCGAGCGTCTCTGACGCATCGAGAACGGCCGAGCACCGGTCGCGCGCTTCCGTTGACACCGGGGGCGACGCTCCATAAGATTCATTCTTCCCACATCTTATTTCCGATGTCCGCATTCGCAATCTGCAGCGAAGACGAAGTCGTCTTCCTGGTCCACGACTTCTACGCCAGCGTACGCAAGGACGAGCTGCTCGGACCGGTGTTCGAAGCGCACGTCGACGACTGGGACGAACATCTGGCCAAGCTGGTCGATTTCTGGTCGTCGGCACTGCGCGGCAGTGCACGCTATCGCGGCTCGCCGATGGCGGCGCACGCGGCCCTGCCCGGGCTGAACCCGGGTTTGTTCCATCGCTGGCTCGAGCTGTTCCGAAAGACGACCGCCAGGCTGGACAATGCGCCGATGCGTGCGCGCGCCGAAGCGCTTGCCGCCCGGATCGCCGAGAGCCTCTGGTACGGCTATCAGATGCAACGCGACCCCGACGGGGTGCCCGCTTCGCTGCACGGCGTCGAGCCGAGGCGCGCGAGCCGCGCCTGAACGACGCACGACGCGCCCGAACGCCGCAAGAGGACAGGTCGATGCGCTTGACGATGATGACCGACTTCGCGCTACGCCTGTTGATCTACGTGGCGCAGCGCCCGGAGCGCTTGTGCACTATCGTCGAAGTGGCCCGCGCCTACCGGATCTCCGAGGCGCACCTGATGAAGGTCACGCACCAGCTCGCTCTCGACGGCTGGATCGAGACCCTGCGCGGCAAGGGCGGCGGCATGCGGCTCGCCATTCCTCCCGACCGGATCCGTGTCGGCGCCGTGGTGCGCAGCGTCGAGAAGGACTTCCGGCTCGCCGAATGCTTCGGCGCCGGCAGCGCCTGTGCCCTCGACGGCAACTGCCGGCTGTCCGGGCTGTTCGGCGCCGCACTGAACAGCTTTTTTGCTACGCTCGACGCCTGTACGCTGGCAGATCTGCTGCCCTTGTCCGACGCGACGCCGACGCCCCCGCCCGACGCGAAAGCTCAGCGCCTGCCCTCGCCTTCTTCCCGCCGGTCCTCGCCGTCGCTGCCTCGCGGCGACGGCCTCAACTCCTTGCCGTAGAGATCGTCCATCGGCGGGCCCCGGTCGGTATCGACGAGACCTTTCGACAGATCCTCGTGTCCTTGCGCGCCCTCGGGCGTGACCGGGTCGTCGCCTTGCGACTGGCTGCTCGACGATTCGTCGCGCTCGTGCGGCATCCGCGGCATCTGCCGGCCGCCTCGCGTCGGCAGCGTATTTCCGTGCGGATCGGCATCGCGCTCGACGTCGCTGTCCAGTTCGCCGCCCTGGCTGTCGGCGAACTGGCGGCTGACCCTTTCGCCCTCGCGGGCAAAGTCTTCGGTACGTGCTGGGTCCGGTCCCTGCGTGGAGCGGGGATCGTTTCCGATGTCCCGCGATTGTTGTCCAACGTCACCGGCTTGCGGTGCGCCGTCCCCGGGTCGTTTTTCGCCCGCCATGCCCAGCTCCTTCGGTGTCGACGATCAGGAAACTCGCAATCCCGGTGCCCGCGGCTGTCCAGTAGAATCGGAAACATGAGCACGCATCCATACAAGCAGGCCGGGGTCGTCGGCACCGGCGCCATGGGGCGCGGCATCGCTCAGCTGCTGGCGCAGTGCGGCGTGCCGGTTCGCCTGTACGACACCAACGCGGCGGCGGTCGAATCCGCGATCGCGCAGATCGGAGGCATCTTCGGCAAGCTCGCCGAAAAGGGCCGAATGACCGCGGATGCGGCGTCCGCGGCCGGCGCGCGGCTTCAGCCTGCTGCCTCGCTCGAAGACCTGGCCGGCTGCGACCTCGTCGTCGAGGCGATCGTCGAGCGCCTCGATGCCAAGCGACAGCTGTTCTCGTCGCTCGAGGGCATCGTCGGCGACTCGGCCGTGCTTGCGACCAATACCTCGTCGCTGTCGGTCACGGCGATTGCGGCAGGCTGCAAGCGGCCGGGGCGGGTCGTCGGCTGGCATTTCTTCAACCCGGTGCCGCTGATGAAGGTCGTCGAGGTCGTGCAGGGCGCCCGGACCGAGCGTTCGGTCGTCGACGACCTGGTCGCGCTCACCCATGCGACCGGCCACCTGCCGGTCGTCGCGCAGGACACGCCCGGCTTCATCGTCAATCATGCCGGCCGCGGCTACGGCACCGAATCGCTGAAGGCGCTGTCCGAGGGCGTCGCCGACATCCCGACGATCGACCGGATCCTGCGCGAGCAGGTCAGCTTCGACGGCAGCGGGTTTCGCCTCGGCCCCTTCGAGCTGATGGACCTGACCGGGCTCGACGTCTCGCACCCGGTCATGGAATCGATCTACCGGCAGTTCTACGACGAAGCGCGCTTCCGCCCGTCGGTGATCACGCAGCAGCGCACCGATGCCGGCCTGCTGGGCCGCAAGACCGGCGAAGGCTTCTATCGCTACGAAGACGGGCGCGCGCAGACGCCTGCCGAACCGACCGCACCGGACCTGGCATCCGCGCCCACGGTCTGGGTCGCCCCGGGGCCGCGCCAGGCGATGGTCGCCGAAGCGGCCGCGTCGCTGGGCGCCACGATCGACACCGGGACCGAGCCGGCCGCCGGCTCGCTGGTGCTCGTCGCGCCGCTGGGGCTCGATGCCACGGCGGCCGCGCGCGGCCTGCCGGCCGAACGCACGGTCGCCATCGATACGCTGTTCCCGATCGCCCGCGGCGCGTGCCAGCGCCGCGTGCTGATGACCACGCCGGCCACGCAGCCGCAATGGCGCGACACGGCCCATGCGCTGTTCGCCTCCGACGGCACCCGCGTCTCGGTGCTGCGCGACAGTCCGGGCTTCATCGCCCAGCGCGTCGTGGCGATGATCGTCTCGATCGCCACCGAGATCGCGCAGCAGCGGATCGCGTCGCCGGGCGACATCGATACCGCCGTCAAGATCGGGCTCGGCTACCCGCGCGGCCCGCTGAGCATGGGCGACGCGGTCGGGGCGGAGACGATTCTCGAGATCCTGTCGAACATGCATGCGCTGACCGGAGATCCACGGTACCGCCCGGGCTCGTGGCTGCGTCGCCGGGCGCAGCTCGGCCTGTCGCTGCTGCAGGACGATTGAAGTGGCCGCCCGCCTGCTCGCATCGACGCACGGCGCTGTCCTGCAACTGCTGATTTCGAATCCGGAGTCGCGCAACGCGCTGCACCCGGACATCTATCGCGACGGCATCGCGGCACTCGAACGGGCCGCGCAGGACCCGGCAGTGCGCGCCGTGGTCATCGGAGGCGAAGGCGAACATTTCTGCGCCGGCGGCAACCTGAACCGGCTGCTCGAGAACCGCTCGAAGCCGCAGGCCGCGCAGGCCGAGTCGATCGACACGCTGCATCGCTGGGTCATGGCCATCCACGACTGCCCGAAGCCGGTGATCGCGGCGGTCGAGGGCGCCGCCGCCGGCGCCGGCTTCTCGATCGTGCTTGCCTGCGACATGGTCATTGCAGCGGAGAACGCCCGCTTCGTGATGGCCTACGTCAAGGTCGGCCTGACCTGCGACGGCGGCGCCAGCTACTTCCTGGGCACCCGGCTGCCCTATCCGCTGGCCTACGAGCTGATGGCCACCGGCCAGCCGGTCTCGGCCGCGCGCCTGCATGCGCTGGGGCTCGTCAACGAAGTCACCGAGCCCGGCGACGCATTGCGTGCGGCGATCGCGCGGGCCAACGCACTCGCCGACGGGCCGAGCTTCGCGCTCGGCAGGATCAAGTCGCTGCTGACAGCCGGCCAGCGCGACAGCTTCGCGCACCAGCTCGTGCGCGAGCGCGAGAATTTCGTGGCTGCGCTGTTCCATGACGATGCAGCCGAAGGCATCGGCGCTTTCCTGGAGAAGAGACCGCCGCGCTTCCACGGGGCCTGAGTCGCCCGCCATGCCGCGCCCGAATCGCGGCCGCGCCGCGGCAACGGGTGCCGTTCACGCCAGAACCCACTGAATCGGAGGATGGACTCTTGACCGAGCCCGCCAAAACGGCCGCCGCAAGCGAAGGCGGCGCCCAGCAAGCCAACAGCGGCACCAGCGAAGTGCCCGAACGCCACCGGATCGACGTCGGCGCGCTCGAGCGTTACCTGCGCGAACGGATCGACGGTTTCGAAGGCCCGCTGAGCGTCGAACTGTTCAAGGGCGGCCAGTCCAATCCGACCTACAAGCTGAACACGCCGCGGGCGAGCTGGGTCATGCGCGCCAAGCCGGGGCCGGTGGCGAAGCTGCTGCCGTCGGCCCATGCGATCGAGCGCGAATACCGCGTGCTCGAGGCGCTCGGCCGGGCCGGCATGCCGGTCGCCAAGGTCTACACGCTGTGCGAAGACGAGTCGGTGATCGGCCGCGCGTTCTACGTGATGGAGTTCGTCGACGGCCGCGTGCTCTGGGAACAGGGCCTGCCCGGCATGAGCAACGCCGAGCGCAGCGCGATCTACGACGAGATGAACCGCGTGATCGCCGCGCTGCATTCGGTCGACCACGTCGCGATCGGGCTCGCCGACTACGGAAAGCCCGGCAACTACTTCGTGCGCCAGATCGGCCGCTGGAGCAAGCAGTACCAGGCCTCGGAGACCGAGAAGATCGAAGCGATGGACCGGCTGATCGAATGGCTGCCGCATCACGTGCCGGCCGGCGACGAGACCACGATCGTGCACGGCGACTACCGGCTCGACAACCTGATGTTCGACCGCAAGGAGCCGAAGGTCCTCGCCATCCTCGACTGGGAGTTGTCGACGCTGGGCCACCCGCTGGCCGACTTCTCCTATCACTGCATGAGCTGGCATATCCAGCCCGGCAAGTTCCGCGGCATCGCCGGGCTCGACCACAAGGCGCTCGGCATCCCGAGCGAGCGCGAGTACATCGAGGCCTACTGCCGGCGCACCGGGCGCGAAGTCGACGCAGTCATGGCCAACTGGGATTTCTGCATCGCCTACAACATGTTCCGGCTGGCGGCGATCCTGCAGGGAATCATGAAACGCGCGGTCGACGGCACCGCGTCGAGCGCGAGCGCGCTCGAGCAGGGGCGACGCGCCCGACCGCTGGCCGAGCTGGGATGGGAGATCGCGCAGCGCGTGCGCTGAGCCACCGGCGGCATCACGGACAACGAACTTTTCCAACGGAGAGAGAGATGGAGTTCGACTTTTCACCGAAGTGCAGGGAGATGCAGCAGCGGCTGCTCGCGTTCATGGACGAGCACGTCTATCCGAACGAACACCGCTATCACGAGGAAGTCGAAGCCAACCGGCGCGCCGGCAACGCCTGGGTGCCGACCAAGGTCATCGAGGAGCTCAAGCCTAAG
>JAAZBL010000051.1 GCA_012513825.1 Limnobacter sp.
AACGTCACCGGCGTATCCGATGCGCTCGAACTCGACCGGCAAGTCGAACTGATCGGCAAGGTCGTCCCGGGCGCCAAGCGCGTCGGCATGGTCTACAACCCGGGCGAGGCGAACTCGGTGGTCGTCGTCGAACGGCTTCGCGAGCTGCTGCCGAAGTCGGGGATGAGCCTGGTCGAGGCGGCCGCCCCGCGCACCGTCGACGTCGGCTCGGCCGCACGCAGCCTGATCGGCAAGGTCGACGTGATCTACACGAACACCGACAACAACGTGGTTTCGGCCTACGAGGCGCTGGTCAAGGTCGGCAACGACGCGAAGATCCCGCTGGTCGCCGCCGATACCGACAGCGTCAAGCGCGGAGCCATTGCAGCGCTGGGCGTCGACTACCGCGCGCTCGGCCAGCAGACCGGCGAGATCGTCGTGCGGATCCTGAACGGCGAGAAGCCCGGCGACATCCCGTCCGAAACCAGCGCGAAACTCGAGCTGTACGTCAATCCGGGCGCCGCGAAACGGCAGGGCGTGGCCTTGTCCGAGGAGTTCGTGAAATCGGCGGCCCAGGTCGTCGAGTGAACGGCGCGATGGGCGTGCCGCTGCGCCGCGCCGGCGGCTGACCGCAGGCAGCGCGAGCCATGTCGCTGTACACGCTGCTCGGCGCGTTCGAGATCGGCCTGATCTTCGCGCTGGTCGCGCTCGGCGTGCTGATTTCGTTCCGGATCCTGCGCTTTCCGGATCTGACCGTCGACGGCAGCTTCCCGTTGGGCGGCGCCGTCGCGGCGACCCTGATCTCGGCCGGCGCCGACCCGTTCAGTGCGACGCTGGCCGCGGTCGTGGCCGGCGCCGTCGCAGGCTTCGTGACGGGCTGGCTCAACGTCAAGCTGCGGATCATGGACCTGCTTGCCAGCATCCTCGTGATGACGGCGCTGTACTCGATCAACCTGCGCGTGATGGGCCGGCCGAACGTGCCGCTGATCAGCGAGCCGACCGTGTTCCAGTTGCTGCAGCCGGAGGCGGTCGTCGACTACGTGTTCCGGCCGCTGCTGCTGGTGCTGATCGTGATCGCCGCCAAGCTGCTGCTCGACTGGTATTTCGCGACGCAGAACGGCCTGGCGATGCGTGCCACCGGCTCGAACGGCCGGATGTCGCGCGCGCAGGGCGTGAATACCGGCTGGATGGTGCTGGGCGGTATCGCGCTGTCGAACGCACTGGTCGGGCTGGCCGGCGCGCTGTTCGCGCAGACGCAGGGGGGCGCCGACATCTCGATGGGCATCGGCACGATCGTCATCGGGCTGGCTGCCGTCATCATCGGCGAAAGCATCCTGCCGTCGCGCCGGATCTTCTACGCGACGCTGGCGGTGATTCTCGGGGCGATCATCTATCGCTTCTTCGTCGCGCTCGCGCTGAACAGCGAGTTCATCGGCCTGAAGGCTCAGGACCTGAACCTGATCACTGCCGTGCTCGTCGCGATCGCGCTGGTCCTGCCGCTGCTCAAGCGCCGGCTCGTCGCGCGCAAGGGGGGCTGAGATGCTCGACGCGCGCGACCTGCACATCACGTTCAACGCCGGCACGCCGATCGAGACGCGGGCGCTGCGCGGCCTGTCGCTGTCGATACCGACCGGGCAGTTCGTCACGGTGATCGGTTCGAACGGCGCCGGCAAGTCGACGTTGCTCAACGCGGTCTCGGGCGATCTCGCCGTCGACAGCGGCCGCATCGGGCTCGACGGCGTCGACGTGACGCGGCAACCGGTCTGGGAGCGTGCCGATCGCGTCGCGCGCGTGTTCCAGGACCCGATGGCCGGCACCTGCGAGGACCTCACGATCGAAGAGAACCTGGCGCTGGCCGACACGCGCGGCGGCCGCCGCGGCTTCGGCCGTGCGGTCAAGGCCGCGCGCCGCGACGAGTATCGTGCGCACCTGGCCACGCTCGGCCTCGGACTGGAGAACCGGCTCGAGGACCGGATCGGCCTGCTCTCGGGCGGGCAGCGCCAGGCGGTGAGCCTGCTGATGGCCTCGCTGCGCCCGTCGCGGATCCTGCTCCTCGACGAGCACACGGCGGCGCTCGACCCGCGTACCGCCGAATTCGTGCTGCGGCTGACCGTGCGCATCGTCGCCGAGCACAAGCTGACGACGATGATGGTCACGCACAGCATGCGCCAGGCGCTCGACGTCGGCGAGCGCACGGTAATGCTGCACC
>JAAZBL010000394.1 GCA_012513825.1 Limnobacter sp.
ACGCGGCGATCGCGCGCATCGAAGCCCTGCCCACGGTCCTGTCGAAAACGGTGCGCATCCGGCTGGAGGACCTGGTCTGATGCGCTACCTGTCGACGCGCGGCGGAATGCCCGCCGTGCGCTTCTGCGAAATCCTGCTCGGCGGACTCGCACCCGATGGCGGCCTCGTGCTGCCCGAGTCGTATCCGCGTGTCGACGAGGAAACGCTGGCGCGCTGGCGGCTGCTGCCCTATCCGGAGCTCGCCTTCGAAATCCTGCGGCTGTACGCCGACGACATTCCCGAAGACGACCTGCGCGCGCTGACCGCGCGCACCTACACGGCAGAAATCTTCGGCAGCGACGCGATCACGCCGCTGCAGCGCCTCGACGGCGAGTTGCACCTGCTGCGGCTGTCGAACGGTCCGACGCTCGCGTTCAAGGACCTCGCGATGCAGCTGCTCGGCAACCTGTTCGAGTACGTGCTGGCGAAACAGGGCCGCGAGCTGAACATCGTCGGGGCCACCTCGGGCGATACCGGCAGCGCGGCCGAGTACGCGATGCGCGGCAAGCGCGGCGTGCGCGTGTTCATGCTGTCGCCGCATCGGCGGATGAGCGCATTCCAGACCGCGCAGATGTTCTCGCTGCACGATCCGAACATCTACAACATCGCGATCGACGGTGTCTTCGACGACTGCCAGGACATGGTCAAGGCGATCTCGAACGACCTCGACTTCAAGCGGCGCTGGTCGATCGGCACCGTCAACTCGATCAACTGGGCGCGCGTGGTCGCGCAGGTCGTCTACTACTTCCGCGGCTGGTTCGCGGCCACCACGAGCAACGACCAGAAGGTCTCGTTCGCCGTGCCCTCGGGCAACTTCGGCAACGTGCTCGCAGGCCATATCGCGCGTTCGATGGGGCTGCCGATCTCGCGCCTCGTCGTCGCCACCAACGAGAACGACGTCCTCGACGAGTTCTTCCGCACCGGCCACTACCGTCCCCGTGCTTCGGCCGAAACGCAGCATACGAGCAGTCCGTCGATGGACATCTCGAAGGCCTCGAACTTCGAGCGCTTCGTCCACGACCTGCTCGGCGGCGACGGCGCGCGCGTCGCGGCCCTGTGGAAGCAGCTCGACACCGAAGGCGCGTTCGACCTGTCGGCCGAGCTGCCGCGCTTCGCCGACTACGGTTTCGTGTCGGGCAGCAGCAGCCACGCCGACCGGCTGGCGACGATCCGCGCGGTTCACCAGGCCTACGGCGTCGTCGTCGACACGCACACGGCCGACGGCCTGTTCGTCGCCGAGCGCTGGCGCGAGCCGGGCGTGCCGATGATCTGCCTGGAGACGGCGCAACCGGCCAAGTTCGCCGCGTCGATTCGCGAGGCGCTCGGAATCGAACCGCCGCGTCCCGCCGCGTACGAAGGCATCGAGTCGCGCGCGCAGCGCTACACGCTGATGCCGCGCGACGTGAGGCTGCTCGCCCGGTTCATCGCAAGCCGAGCCGCTTCGGCGGCCGGATGACGGCGTCGTGCCCGGCCTGCAGACGTCGTCGATCCTCGTTCCCGTCTTCGCGGGTCCCGCCGCCTCCGTTCCGATTCCTCGCGCCGCCCCGATGCCGACCCGTCCGATGACCCCGGCCCGCTGGGCGCTGCTGCTCGCCACCGGAGCCAGCTTCGCCAGCTCGGTCGTGCTGAACAAGACGCTGGTCGGCGACCTGCCGTCGATCACGCTGGCCGCAGCGCGCGTGCTGCTGGCGCTGCCGTTCTGCCTGCTGGCGCTGCTGCTGTCGGGCGCCCGGCTGCCGCGGGATCGCGACGACCGGCGAACGACCTTCCTCGTCTCGCTGGGCGTGATCGTCGTGCCGTATTGCGCGCTTGCGATCGGCCAGCAGACGATCGCGAGCGGGCTGAGCGGCATCCTGTATTCGACGATGCCGCTGTTCACGCTGCTGGCCGCGCAGTTGATGCTGCCCGACGAGAAGCTCGGTGCGCGCAAGCTGCTCGGCATCGCCATCGGCATGGGCGGCGTGGTGGCGGTCATCGGCCCCGGCCTGCTCGCCGGTCTCGGCGACCATGTCTTCGGCGAACTCGTGACGCTGCTCGGGCCGCTGGCCTATGCGCTCGCGACCGTGTTGATGCGCCGCTCGCGCCACCTCGATCCGGTCGGGCTGACCGCCGGCCTGTTCCTGTCGGCGGCGCTGATCCTGGTGCCGCTGGCGATGATCGTCGACCGGCCGTGGCAGCTCGACCTCGATGCGTCGATCCTCGTGCGCCTGCTGGCGCTGCT
>JAAZBL010000395.1 GCA_012513825.1 Limnobacter sp.
CACGCGATGCTCGCCGAAGGCTCCGAGAGCGGGGTCATCGAGCAGAGCGAGCACAAGATGGTGCGCAACGTGTTCCGGCTCGACGACCGCCAGATCTCGTCGCTGATGGTCCCGCGCTCCGACATCGTCTGGCTCGATACCAACGACCCGATCGAGGTCAACCTGGCGAAGGTCAGCGACACCGTGCACTCGCGCTTCCCGGTCTGCACCGGTGGCCCGGACGAAGTCCTCGGTTTCCTGCATGCCAAGCAGCTGCTGATCCGCTCGCTGGCCGGCGAACCCTTCGACCTGACGAAGGGGCTGACGCCGGCGCTGTTCGTTCCCGAGACGCTGACCGGCATGGAACTTCTCGAAAACTTCCGCGGTTCGAACGCGCATACCGCGCTGGTCGTCGACGAGTTCGGCGGCATCCAGGGCCTGATCACGCTGCAGGACCTGCTCGAGGCGATCACCGGCGAGTTCGGCGAGCCGAACGCCGAAGACAGCTGGGCCGTGCAGCGCGAAGACGGCTCCTGGCTGCTCGACGGCCTGATTCCGATTCCCGAGCTGAAGGATCGGCTCGACATCAAGTCGGTGCCCGACGAAGAGCGCGCCCGCTACCAGGCCCTGAGCGGCATGCTGATGCTGATGCTCGGACGCCTGCCCGCGACCGGCGACACGGTCGTCTGGGACAATTGGCGCTTCGAGGTCGTCGACATGGACGGCAAACGCATCGACAAGGTGCTGGCCAGCCCCGTGCCGGTGGCGCCGCCTTCCGACGGGAGCGGGGCAGCCGCCGACGCCTGACCGCGGCTCGAGCCCGGAAGGATTCCCCAGATGATGCAGACAATCCAACGACTGCTGGCGCGCATCGCCGCCGTCACCGCGATCGCCCTCGGCGCGGTGCTGGCGCTGATGCTGGCCGGTTTCACGCTGATCGCCGGCCTCGTGGTCGGCCTCATCGCCATGCTGGCGGCCTGGTTCGGCACGCGCTCGCTGCGCGGGCCGGGCGCAGCCGACCGCGGACCCGGCGAGGCCGGGCGCCGCGAGATCACGGTCATCGACGTCGAGATGCGCGAGATCGACGAAACGCCGGGCGATCGCGACACGCGCCGCGCCCGGCGTGAGCCGGACGACGGGCCGGAGCGCTGAACCCGGGCATCCCGACGGACCGGCGCGTCGTGCGCGCTACCTGAACAGCTGATCGGGCAGCCAGGTCGCCAGGATCGGGAAGGACAACAGCAGCGCGAGACCGACCAGCTGCAGCGCGACGAAGGGCAAGGCGCCGCGGTAGATGTGCCCGGTGGTCACCGAGTTCGGCGCGACGCCGCGCAGGTAGAACAGCGAGAAGCCGAACGGCGGCGTCAGGAAGCTGGTCTGCAGGTTCACGCCGACCATCACGCCGAGCCAGACCGGGTCGACGCCGAGATCCAGCAGCACCGGCGCCGTGATCGGGATCACGATGAAGATGATCTCGAAGGTGTCGAGGATGAATCCCAGCAGGAACATGACGGCGAGCACGACGATCAATGCGCCGATCTCGCCGCCGGGCAGGTCGCTGAGGATCTCGTGGACCAGGTCGTCGCCGCCCATCATCCGGAACACGACCGAGAACACGGCCGCCCCGAGCAGGATCACGAAGACCATCGAGGTCACGGTCGCGGTGTTGATCACCGCCTGGCGCAGCACCGGGAAGCTCATGCGCCCCTTCGATGCAGCCAGCACCATCGCACCGATCGCCCCCACCGAGGCCGATTCGGTCGGCGTGGCGATCCCGCCCAGGATCGACCCGAGCACCGCGACGATCAGCAGCAGCGGCGGCAGCAGCGCGGTGAGCACGTCGGCCCCGAGCCGCTTGCGCTCCTCGGCCGTCGCCGGCGTGGCCGGGCAGCTCGTCGGGTCGAAGATCGCCTTGAAGATCACGAATATCAGGTACAGCAGCACCAGCAGCAGCCCCGGCAGCATCGCACCTGCGAAGAGGTCGCCCACCGAAACCGGCGTCGGTGCGAAGTTGCCCTTGGCCATCTGCACCTGGGCGTTGATGCCGGCCAGCATGTCGCCCATGAAGATCAGCACCGTCGACGGCGGGATGATCTGGCCCAGCGTGCCCGACGCGCAGATCACGCCGCAGGCGAGCTTCGGATCGTAGCCGGCACGGAGCATCGCCGGCAGGCTGATCAGCCCCATCGTGACCACGGTCGCGCCGACGACGCCGGTCGATGCCGCCAGCAACGCGCCGACGACGATCACCGAGATGCCCAGCCCGCCGCGCAGGCGGCCGAACACCCTGCCCATCGTCGTCAGCAGTTCCTGCGCGATGTTCGAGCGTTCGAGCACCACGCCCATCAGGATGAACAGCGGCACCGCGACCAGCACCTCGTTGGTCATGAAGCCGATGTAGCGCGAAGCCAGCGCGCCGAAGTTCGACGGGTCGAAGACGTCGAGCGTCCACCCGATCAGCGCGAAGATCAGCGAGATGCCGGCCAGCGAGAAAGCGACCGGAAAGCCGAGCAGGAGCGTCCCGATGACGCCTGCGAACATCAGGACGGCGAGGACCTCGCCGATCAGGACCGGATCCATCCGGGGATCACTCCTGCCGGTAGCGGTATGGCGGCGCGAGCAGCGACTCGCGTCCGGCCAGGACCAGGACGCTGCGCAGCGCCATCGCGATGCCCTGCAATGCGACGAGCACCGCGAAAACGAGGATGAAGGTCTTCAGCACGTACAGGCCCGGCATCCCGCCGGGGTTCGGCGAACCTTCGCGCAGCATCCACGAGCGCTCGACGTACTCGAAGCCCCAGATCCAGACGACCGCGCAGAACGGCAGCAGGAAAAGAAGCACGCCGATCAGGTCCATGACCGCCTTGCGTCGCACCGGCGCCGGCCGGTAGGTGATGTCGACGCGAACGTGGCCGTCGATAAGCAGCGTATAGCCGGCCACTGCCATGAACATCGCGCCGTTCAGCCAGACGTAGAGGTCCTGCATCCACAGGTGCGTCGTGGACAGCAGGTAACGCTGGACGACGATGACGAAGCACAGGACCGTCGAGGCCAGCGCCAGCCAGGCGAACGTGCGTCCGACCAGGGTGTTCAGTCGCCCGATGAGCGTGACGATCAGCGCAATCGCGCGCATGGTGAATCAGTCCTGTTCGCGGCCGGGAGCGCGCGAGGCGCTGCACGTCGGGCGGCCGGAACGGCAAGTCCGGCCGCCGGCTGCCGGACGCGGGTCCGGCAACCGCTTGGCGCCTGCTTCGGCCGGTGCTTATTTCGGGTTGAAGTACTTCTCGCGCGCGCGCAGGTACGGGGTTTCCATGTTCTGCGTGCGCTGGCGCAGCAGGGCAAGCGCCGACAGGTAGCTCTCGACGGTCTTCTTGGCCAGCGGATCCTTGCTGCTGCGCAGTTCCTCGAGCACTTCGCTGGACGCCTTGGCGCCCGCTTCGAGGATGTCTTCGGGGAACTGGTGGATCTTCACGCCGTGCTTCTGAACGAGCGTCTCGAGCGCGCGCGGGTCGTTGGCGGTGAAGTCCGCGAGCACCTGGTCGTGTTCGGCCTGGCAGGCGATGCGGACGATTTCCTGCAGGTCCTTCGGCAGTTCCGCGAACTTCTTCTTGCTGACGACCAGTTCGGTCGCCAGGCCGGGCTCGATGAAGCTCGGGAAGTAGTAGTTCTTGCAGACCTGATAGAAACCGAGCGCCAGATCGTTGTACGGACCGACGAACTCGGCCGCGTCGAGCGTGCCGGTCTGCAAGGCCTGGAAGATCTCGCCGGCGGCAAGGTTCGTGACCGATGCACCCAGCTTCTGCCAGACCTGCCCGCCCAGGCCCGGCGTTCGGAAGCGCAGGCCCTTGATGTCGGCGACGCCCGTCAGCTCGTTGCGGAACCAGCCGCCGGTCTGGATGCCGGTATTGCCCGACAGGAAGCCCTGGACGCCGAACTGGTCGTAGATCTCGTCCCAGATCTGCTGGGCGCCGAGGATCCGAACCCAGGCCGACAGCTCCATCGAGGTCATGCCGTAGGGCACGCCGGTGAAGAAGGACAGGCCGGGGTTCTTGTTCTGCCAGTAGTAGGCGGCGCCGTGGCTCATCTCGGCGGTGCCGTTGATCACCGCATCGAGCGCCTGCAGCGGCGGCACGAGCTCGCCGGCCGAGAACACCCGGATCGTGAGCCGGCCGCCCGACATGTCGGTGATCCGCTTGGCGAGACGCTCGGCGCCGACGCCCAGGCCGGGAAAGTTCTTCGGCCAGGTGGTGACCATCCGCCATTGCTGGCGATTCTGCGAAATGGCCGGGGCGGCCAGCGTTGCGGCCCCTGCGGCGGTACCCGCAGCCAGCCCCTTCTTGATCATCGATCTGCGATCCATCCTTGTCTCCCGAGGACGATTCCGTGTGAGCGACCGTGCCGGGCGTCGCGGTAGAAACGGGCTGCCGCAAGTTTCCGTGCGAGGCCGGGCTCATGGCCGGTGGTCGCGGATTGTAAACCGCTGGCCGCCCCGCGCGTGAGCGGAATTCACGGTCGGCCGCACGAAGCCGTGCGGGCCGCAGCCGGATCGGCCGCCGTCGGGGCGGCCGCAGCCCGGGCCTTGTGCCCCGTCAGACTCGCTTGCGCGGCGCCGTCAGCCTCGCTTGCGCGGCGGGGGCAGGTCGGTGCAGACGCCCTCGTAGACTTCCGCGGCCATGCCGATCGATTCGCCGAGCGTCGGATGCGGATGGATCGTGCGTCCGATGTCCGTGGCGTCGCAACCCATCTCGATCGCCAGCGCCAGTTCGCCGATCATGTCGCCGGCATGCTGGCCGACGATCGCACCGCCGACGATCCGGTGCGTCTCGGGATCGAACAGCAGTTTCGTGAAGCCTTCGTCGCGGATGTTCGCGATCGCCCTGCCCGACGCGGCCCACGGGAACACCGCCTTTTCGAGCTTCGTGCCGTTGCGTTTCGCCTCGTCTTCGGTGACGCCGACCCAGGCGACTTCGGGATCGGTGTACGCGACCGACGGGATCACGCGCGCGTCGAAGAACGATTTCTGGCCGGCCGCGGCCTCGGCCGCGACATGGCCCTCGTGGACGGCCTTGTGCGCGAGCATCGGCTGGCCGACGATGTCGCCGATCGCGAAGATGTGCGGAACGTTCGTGCGCATCTGCCGGTCGACGCGGATGTAGCCGCGCTCGTCGACGCCGATGCCGGCGTTCTCGGCGCCGATCAGCTTGCCGTTCGGGCTGCGCCCGACCGCGCTCAGCACCATGTCGTAGACCTGCGGCCCCTCGGGCGCGTTCTCGCCCTCGAACCAGACGTGGATGCCGTCGTCGTGCGCCTCGGCCTTGACGGTCTTCGTGCGCAGCATCACGCGGTCGAAGCTCTTCTCGTTGAACTTCTGCCAGACGCGGACCAGGTCGCGGTCGGCGCCCGTCATCAGGCCGTCGAGCATTTCGACGACCTCGAGCCGCGCGCCCAGCGTCGAGTAGACCGAGGCCATCTCGAGCCCGATGATGCCGCCGCCGACGACGAGCATCTTCTTCGGCACGAACGGCAGTTCGAGCGCGCTGCTCGAATCGACGATCCGCGGGTCGGACGGCAGGAAAGGCAGCCGCGCGATCCGCGATCCGGCGGCGACGATCGCCTGCTCGAAGCGCAAGCGCTGCTTTTCGCCGCTGCGCTGCTGGCCGTTGCCGGTCGTCAGCTCGATCTCCAGGTGGTTAGGGTCGACGAAGGTGCCGTAGCCGCGAAGCACGCGCACCTTGCGCGCCTTGGCCATGCCGGCCAGGCCGCCGGTCAGCTTGCCGACGACCTTGTCCTTGTGCGCGCGCAGCGCGTCGATGTCGATCTCAGGTTCGCCGAAGCGCACGCCGGCCACCGACAGGTGGCGCGCTTCGTCGATGACCGCCGCGACGTGCAGCAGCGCCTTCGACGGAATGCAGCCGACGTTCAGGCAGACGCCGCCGAGGGTCGCGTAACGCTCGACGAGCACGACGTCGAGGCCGAGGTCGGCGGCGCGGAAGGCCGCCGAGTAACCGCCGGGGCCGCCGCCGAGCACCAGCACCTGGCACTGGTGGTCGACCGGTCCGCCGGCACCCTGGCGCGCCGGCGCCGGGCCGGACGGCGCGTCCGCCGCCTGTGTCGCGGCTCCGGTCGCGGCGCCCGCCGACGCCGCGGCACCCGTCGCGGCGCCCGCCGAAGCGGAGGCCGCGGTCGCGGCACCGGTCGCAGCACCGGCCGCCGACCTTGTGTCCGCCGTCGGCTTCGCGTCGGCCGCCGGCTTCGCGGCCGCCCCGCCTCGAGACGCCTCGTCGCCCGCGCCGCCGCCCTCGGCTTCGAGCACGAGCAGCACGCTGCCTTCGGAGACCTTGTCGCCGAGGCTCACCCGCATTTCACGGACCACGCCGGCCGCCGACGACGGAATTTCCATCGACGCCTTGTCGGACTCGACCGTGATCAGCGACTGCTCGACCTCGACCTTGTCGCCGGCCTTGACCAGCACCTCGATGATCTCGACGTCCTTGAAATCGCCGATGTCCGGGACCTTCACTTCGATCGTGCTCATCGTCGTTCGCCTCGTTCAGAGCATCACGCGGCGAAAGTCCGCGAGCAGCCGGGCCAGGTGGACGTTGAAGCGCGCCGCGGCCGCACCGTCGACGACACGGTGGTCCCAGGACAGCGACAGCGGCAGGATCAGGCGCGGATGGAATCCCTTGCCGTCCCAGACCGGCTTCATGAACGATCGGCAAACGCCGAGGATCGCGACTTCGGGCGCGTTGATGATCGGCGTGAACGAGGTGCCGCCGATGCCGCCCAGGCTCGAGATCGAAAAGGTGCCGCCCTGCATTTCGGACGGCGACAGCTTGCCCTCGCGCGCCTTGGCGGCCAGTTCCGACGTCTCCTTGGCGATCTGGAAGATCCCCTTCTTGTCGGCATCGCGGATCACCGGAACCATCAGGCCGTTCGGCGTGTCGGCCGCGAAACCGATGTGCCAGTAGTTCTTCAGGACCAGCGTCTCGCCGTCGAGCGACGAGTTGAACTCGGGGAAGGCCTGCAGCGTGTTGACCCAGGCCTTGATCAGGAAGGCCAGCATCGTGACCTTGACGCCGCCGCCCTTGCCCTGCTCCTGGTTGAGCTGGACGCGGAAGGCCTCGAGCTCGGTGATGTCCGCTTCGTCGTGGTTCGTGACGTGCGGGATCATCACCCAGTTGCGGTGCAGGTTCGCCGCCGAGATCTTGCGGATCCGCGCGACCGGCCTCGTCTCGACCGGCCCGAACTTCGCGAAGTCGACCTTGGGCCACGGAATCAGGCCGAGCGCCGCTCCGGCGTCGCCGCCCGCGGCCGCAGCCGGGGCCGCCGCCGAACCGTCTGCGCGCGCGATGACCCCCTTGACCCAGTTGCGCACGTCTTCGTGAAGGATGCGCTGCTTGGGGCCGGTGCCGCGCACCTTGCCCAGATCGACGCCGAGCTCGCGCGCGAACTTGCGCACCGACGGCGATGCATGCGGTTTGACGGTGTCCGCGCCGCCGACGTCGAGCGAGGCCGTCGGCGACGGCGGACGCACGAGCGTCTCGCCGCCGCTGGGCGGACGATCGACCGGTCGTTCGGACGCAGCGTCGGCGGCCTGCCCGGCGGCGGGCTGACCGGCCGGCGCCTCGGCCGGCGCGGCCTGCGCGGGCGCAGCCCGGGTCGCCGCAGCCGGCTCGCCGCCCGCCGTCGCGGCCCCCGCCGCCTTGAGGACAGCGATCAGCGACCCCTCGTTGACCTTGTCGCCGACCTTGACCCGCAATTCGGCGATCTCGCCGGCCGCCGACGACGGAATCTCCATCGAAGCCTTGTCCGACTCCACGGTGATCAGCGACTGCTCGGCCTCGACGCGGTCTCCCGGCTGGACCAGCACCTCGATGACCTCGACGTCCTTGAAATCGCCGATGTCGGGCACCTTCACTTCGACCGATGCGGTCGCCGCGGACGTGTCCGCCTGGGCTCCGGCATCGCGGAGGCCTGGCGCCTGTGTCCCGGCCGAGCCGGTCGTCGGCGCCGCGGCATCAGGCTGGCCGGCTGCCGGCGCCGATGCGTCGGCCGCCGATGCGTCGGCCGCCGATCCATCGGCCGCGGACTCGGCCGCCGCATCGACGAGCACGAGCAGCGAGCCTTCGGACACCTTGTCGCCGACCTTGACCCGCAGTTCGGTGACCGTGCCGGCCACCGACGAAGGAATCTCCATCGAGGCCTTGTCCGACTCGACCGTGACCAGCGACTGCTCCTTCTCGATCCTGTCGCCCGGCTGCACGAGGACCTCGATGACCTCGACGTCTTCGAAATCGCCGATGTCGGGAACCTTCACTTCCGTTGCACTCATCTTTTTCTGTCCCGTGAAGGTCGCTTGCTCAGGCGTGATGCGGGTTGGTCTTGTCCGGATTGATTCCGTATTTGCGGATCGCCTCGGCGACCCGTTTCACCGGGATCGCGCCCTCGTCGGCCAGCGACTTCAGCGCGGCGATCGTGACGAAGCGGCGGTCGACCTCGAAATGCTCGCGCAGCTTGTAGCGGAAATCCGAGCGCCCGAAGCCGTCGGTGCCGAGCACGCGGTAGCCGCGCCCCTTCGGCAGGAACGGCCGGATCTGGTCGGCGAAGATCTTCATGTAGTCGGTCGACGCGACGATCGGTCCGGTGGTCGGCTCGAACATTCGGGTCACGTAGGGCAGCTTCGGCTTGGCCGTCGGATGCAGCAGGTTCTCGCGCTCGCGGTCGAGTCCTTCGCGACGCAGCTCGGTGAAGCTCGTGATGCTCCAGACATCGCCCGCGACGTCCCACTCCGACTCGAGCATTTCGGCGGCCGCGATGACCTCGCGCAGGATCGTTCCCGACCCGAGCAGCTGAACCCGATGCTTCGCCTTGTCGGCCCCCTTGCGGAACAGGTAGCCGCCGCGAACGATCCCCTCCTCGTCGCCGGGCCTGAGCCCCGGCTGCGTGTAGTTCTCGTTCATCAGCGTCAGGTAGTAGTAGACGTTCTCCTGGTCTTCGAACATCCGCTTCATCCCGTGCCGGATGATCACCGCGACCTCGTGCGCGAAGGTCGGGTCGTACGAAACGCAGTTCGGGATCGTCGACGACAGCACGTGGCTGTGGCCGTCTTCGTGCTGCAGGCCTTCGCCGTTCAGCGTGGTGCGCCCGGCCGTGCCGCCGAGCAGGAAGCCGCGCGCCTGCATGTCGCCGGCCGCCCAGGCGAGGTCGCCCACGCGCTGGAAGCCGAACATCGAGTAATAGATGTAGAACGGAATCATGATGCGGTCGTTCGTCGAATACGACGTCGCCGCCGCGATCCACGAGCAGAACGCACCCGCCTCGTTGATCCCCTCCTGCAGGATCTGCCCGGCCGCGTCTTCGCGGTAGTACATGACCTGGTCCTTGTCGACCGGCCTGTATTTCTGGCCTTCCGGCGCATAGATCGCCAGTTGCCGGAACATCCCTTCCATGCCGAAGGTGCGGGCTTCGTCGGGCACGATCGGCACGACGCGCGGGCCCAGCGTCTTGTCGCGCAGAAGGATCGTCAGCAGGCGCACGAAGGCCTGCGTGGTCGAGATCTCGCGGCCTTCGGCCGTGGGGTCGGTGATCGACTTGAACGTCTCGAGCGACGGCGCCGGCAGCGACTCGGAGGCCGTGCGGCGGCGCTGCGGCAGGAAACCGCCGAGCGCGGCGCGCCGCTCGAGCATGTACTTCATCTCCGGCGCTTCGGGGTCCGGCTTGTAGAACGGCAGCGATTCGAGGTCCTCGACCGGCACCGGAATGTTGAAGCGATCGCGGAACTGGCGGATCGAATCGGCGTCGAGCTTCTTGACCTGGTGCGTCGGGTTCTTCGCTTCGCCGACGTGTCCCAGGCCGTAACCCTTGACCGTCTTGACCAGGATGACCGACGGCTGGCCCTTGTGATGGTAGGCGGCATGGAAGGCCGCGTAGACCTTGTGCGGATCGTGGCCGCCGCGGTTCAGGCGCCAGACGTCTTCGTCGGTCATCCGCGAGACCATCTCAAGCAGCTTCGGGTGCTTGCCGAAGAAGTGCTTGCGCACGAAGGCGCCGTCGTTGGCCTTGTAGGCCTGGTACTCGCCGTCGACGGTTTCCTCCATCACGCGCTGCAGGATGCCGTCCTTGTCGCGTGCCAGCAGCGGATCCCAGTACGAACCCCAGAGCAGCTTCAGCACGTTCCAGCCTAAGCCGCGGAACTCGCCTTCGAGTTCCTGGATGATCTTGCCGTTGCCGCGCACCGGCCCGTCGAGCCGCTGCAGATTGCAATTGATGACGAAGATCAGGTTGTCGAGTTTCTCGCGGCCCGCGAGCGAGATCGCTCCCAGGCTTTC
>JAAZBL010000396.1 GCA_012513825.1 Limnobacter sp.
CTGCGCCCGACGAGCGCGAGCAGCGCGCGATCTCGGCCTGCCTGCTTGCCAGGACGAACCTTCACGGGCGACGGGTCGAGATCTCGCTGCGCAGCGCCGCGGCCGGACCGCGCGCCGGTGCGGCCGAGCCTCGCGCCGTTGCGGTCGATCCACGGGCCGTTGCGGCCGAGCCGCCTGCGGGGCTGCGCGCCGACGCCAGCGAGCGGGTTCGCTTCGCGCGGCGCGAGGGGAGCTTCTTCGGAAACCTGTTCGCGTCGCCCGTGGTCGCCTACGCCTGCGCCGGCGATTCGCGCGAGGACCGGACCGAATGGCTCGAAGCGCTCGGCCGGGCGTGCTCGCTGCCCGTGCCGGAGACCGTCGGTGGCGCCGTCAGCGCTCGGATCGGCTCGCCCACCCTCTGCGGCTTCACGTACGTCGGCGTCTGCGACGCACGCACCTACGTGCAGGCGGGTATCGACTATTCGGAGACGGCGATCGACGTCCATCTCCCTTTCGTTCCATCGCGAGGCGCCGACGATTCGTCCGGCGCTCGTGTTCTTCACGCAACTCGAAGGAGTGACAACCGATGAAACGCACAACATTGCGACTGGCCGCCTCGCTCGCGCTGACGAGCACCATGGCGTTTGCATCGACCGGAGACCACGGCGCCGGCCACGGTCGCCCGGACGCGAGCCGGCTCGTTCCGAACGGCTGGACGATCGACCCGCCCGGCGCCTTGTCGACGAACGGGCTGCAGCTGAACGGCTTGCAGCTGAACGGCCTGCACCTGAATGGCTTGCATCTGAACGGTCTGCACGCGAACGGCTTGCACGTGAACGGCCTGCACGTCAACGGCCTCCATTCGAACGGCTTGCAATCGAACGGACGGCGAGCCAACGGCCTGCACGTCGGCGAGAGTCGCGACGCGCTCGCGGGCGAGCAACCGGGCAAGGCGGGAAGCGTGTCCGAGGGGGCAAGCGTCTTCGGCGCGCTGCGTCTGCTCGCGAGCGCGCCCCTGGCAAGCTGAAATCCGGCTCAGCCGCCGCCGATCAGCCGGGCATAGGCGGCGAGGTCCACGTTGCCGCCGCTGAGCAGCACCCCGACCCGTCTGCCTCGCCACTCGGCGGCAGCCTCGAACGCCGCCGCAGCCGCAAGGCAGCCGGTCGGTTCGACGACCAGTTTCATCCGCTCGGCGAAGAAGCGCATCGCGTCGACCAGTTGCTCGTCGCTGACGGTGACGATGTCGCGCACGTGCCGGCGAATGATCGGAAAGGTCAGCTCGCCGAGGTGCGTCGTCATCGCACCGTCGGCGAGCGTCTTCGGGACCGGGATCGTCACGATCCGGCCGGCGCGCAGCGACTGCTGGCCATCGTTGCCGGCCTGCGGCTCGACGCCGTAGACCGCGCAGCCGGGCGCGAGCGCCTCGGCGGCGAGCACGCTGCCGGCGAGCAGTCCGCCGCCGCCGAGGCAGACGAACAGCGCATCGAGCGGCCCGTGTTCCTCGAACAGTTCGAGCGCCGCCGTGCCCTGGCCGGCGATCACGTCGGGGTGGTCGTAGGGCGGGATCAGGGTCAGCCCGCGTTCCCGGGCGAGCCGCTTCGTCAGGGCTTCCCGGTCCTCGGAGAATCGGTCGTATTCGACGATTTCGCCGCCGTATCCGGCCGTCGCCGCGCGCTTGGCCGCCGGTGCGTCCGACGGCATGACGATCGTCGCGGACACGCCGAGCAGCCGCGCGGCCAACGCGATCGCCTGCGCATGATTGCCCGACGAGAAGGCGATGACGCCGTTTCGGCGCTGCGCGTCGTCGAGCGCGGCGATCGCGTTGTAGGCGCCACGAAACTTGAACGCGCCCATTCGCTGCAGGTTCTCGCACTTGAAGAAGAACTGCACGCCGCTGCGCGCATCGGCAGTCGCCGAACGCAGCACCGGCGTGCGGTGCGCGACGCCGTCGAGGCGCGCCGCAGCTCGGCGGACCGCGTCGTAGTCAGGCAGCCGGCCGGCCGCCTCGACTGCGAACGTCGGAGGCTGCGCGCTGGCCGAATCGGCTGCATCAAGTGCTGCCATGGCAGGTTCCCGGTCGAGTTTTCGGTTCGCCTACACTTTACGCAAAGCCGCGAACCGCGGCTCGCAACGGAGGCGGACGGCCGGCACATGGCTGCGGACCTGTTCGAGTCACTGGCGATCGATATGCCGCCGATCGGGCCCGGCGAGGAAGCGCTCGCGCCCGGCGCGCTGCTGCTGCGCGGCTTCGCCGCTCCGGTCGCGCGCGAGCTGCTGGCCGATCTTCGCCTCGTCGTCGACCGAGCGCCGTTCCGGAGGATGATCACGCCGGGCGGCCTGCGAATGTCCGTCGCGATGACCAACTGCGGCGAGCTGGGCTGGGTCAGCGATCGTCGCGGCTACCGATACGATCCGGCGGATCCGGACAGCGGGCTTCGCTGGCCGCCGATGCCGGCTACGTTTGCGGGGCTCGCGCGGCGAGCGGCCGAGCACGCAGGTTTCGCCGGATTCGAACCCGACGCCTGCCTGGTCAACCGCTACGCGCCGGGAGCGCGCCTGAGCCTGCACCAGGATCGCGACGAGCGGGATTTCGGCTGGCCGATCGTCTCGGTGTCGCTGGGGCTGCCGGCAATCTTCCAGTTCGGCGGCGCCCGGCGCAGCGACAAGGCCAGGCGCGTGCCGCTGCAGCATGGCGACGTCGTCGTCTGGGGCGGTCCGGCACGCTTGCACTATCACGGCGTGCTCGCACTGGCGGACGGCGATCACCCGCTGACCGGCCGCACGCGCGTGAACC
>JAAZBL010000397.1 GCA_012513825.1 Limnobacter sp.
CGCCGCGCTGCCGGCGGCCTGCGCGGCGCCGGTTCCGCAACTGGCGCCGCCGGCCGTGCCGCCGCCGCTGCCGCAGGTTCGCGTCGGCCAGCGCTGGCGCTACGCGACGATCGACCTGTACCGCGGCACGCCGGTCGGAGAACTACAGGCGGAAGTCGTCCGCGCGGGCGGCGGTGGTCGGGCGCCCCTCGTCGTCGCGCTGAAAGACCAGCGCGGCGGCGCCCTGGGCGACGAGCAGTGGGCGCACCCGTGGAGCATCGTCGTCGACCCGTCGTACGACACGCCGCAGATCTTCGAATCGCCGATGCCCTACCTGCCCGACACGCTGGTGCCGGGCGCTCGGCGCAGCGACGCGACCCGCTACCAGGTGCCTAACTCCAGCGCCCGCTTCCATTGGCGGCAGCAGCTGCGCGCCACCGGCTGGGAGCGGGTCGTCGTGCCCGCCGGAAGCTTCGATGCGCTTCGCGTCGAGCGCTACATCAACTTCGAGCACTGGGACATCTGGCGCCTGATGCCCTGGCGGATCGACGTCGTCTGGTATGCGCCGGAAGCAGGCCGCTGGGTGCAGCGCGACTGGACCGGACAGTACCGCTGGCCGGGCCGCCGGCCGGTCGAGGTCGAGGAAAACCGGGTGCGCTGGCAACTGCTGGCGTGGCACGGCGCCTGAGCGCAGGCGCACGACCTGCCTGAGACGCCGTCGCACGATCTCTGCCTGAGACGCCGCCGCGCGATCTGCCTGACGCACCGTCGAATGCTGTCGACACGCCGTCGCGTGAACCAGTTCACGCCGCCGACGTGACTTTTGCCCGGCGCACGGCCCGATCACGCCGTTAGGGCGGTCGCGAAGCCCATCCGTCAGACCCGACTCGGCGGCGACCATCCGCCGCCCGCACACTTCGATTCGACTGAGAAAGTGCCCTCAGAGCGGATCGGAGATCTCCTGTGACAGCGCGTGGATTCACCCTGATCGAACTGTTGATCGCCGTTGCCATCGTGGCGATCCTGGCCTCGGTCGCCTTGCCCTCGTATGCCGACTACGTGCGACGCAGCCGGACCACCGACGCGTTCAACACGCTTGCCGAGTACCGCACGCGCATGGAAGTCGCCTACAACAACAACGGCAACTACGGCAGCGGCAGCTGCTCGGTGACCGTGCCGACGATCGAGCATTTCACGATCGCCTGCACGCTCGAGGCAAGCGGACAAGGCTTCACGGCCAGCGCGACCGGCAGCGGCGCGATGAGCGGCTATGCCTACGGCATCGACGGCGGTGGCAACCGCACGACGACGAGCTTCAAGGGCTCGGCCGTGACCAAGACCTGCTGGCTGCAACGAGGCGACGAGTGCTGAAGCCCCGCTCGTCGGATGTGCGCCGGCTGCGCCGCGAGGTGCGTGGTTTCACGATTCTCGAGCTGGCCATCGTCATCAGCGTGATCGGCATCGTGACCGCACTGGGACTGCCTTCGCTGTCCGACGTGCTGCGCGACAACGGGGTCCGGTCTCGGGCCGAACGCTACAGCGCCGGCCTGAGCCTAGCCCGGCTCGAGGCGATCCAGCGCAATACGCGGGTCGACTTCGTCGCCGACGGCGTCGGCTGGTCGATCACGATGCCCGATCCGGGCGGCGGCTCGGACTGGGTCCTGCATCGAATGCTCCCGGGCTCGGGCGATGCGAACTACACCGGCGTGGCGAACGCGACCCGCGTGTCGTTCAACGGAACGGGCCGCGCCAGCGTCGGCACCTTCGAAGCCGACTTCGGCTACTCGGGAAGGAGCTGCGAGGCCGCGGGCGGCGACGTGCGCTGCCTGCGGGTGCGACTGAATGCGCGCGGTACCGCGCAACTGTGCGACCCGGCGGTCGACGGCGCGGACCCGCGCGCCTGCCCGTGACGGAGCGCAGATGAAGCGGACATGCACCCCACCGACGCCGCCAGTCCTGCGGCGAGACCGCCTCCAAGGCGGCGCGACGCTGATCGAAGGGCTGATCGCGATCGTCATCTTCGGATTCGCCGTGCTCGGCATGGTCGGCCTGCAGGCGAACATGATGCGCTACAACTCGAACGCGCAGATTCGTGCGCAGGCCTCGTTCTACGCCGAACAGCTGCTCGGCCTGGCGATGGCCGACCCCGGCAACGTGCGCTGCTACACGGTCGGCAACCTCGGCCCCTGCGGCAGCGCGGTCGCGGCCGCGATGGTGTCCGACTGGCAGGACCTCGTGCTCGCCGACCTGCCGGGCGCCGGCAGCAACCTGCCCGAAGCGACCTACGACGCGGCGACCCGCCGCTTCCGGCTCGTCCTTCGGTGGCAGCGCGAGCAGGAAGACACGATGAACAACCTGACCGTCGAGACGGTGGTCCAGCCATGATGCGCGAGCGCGGATTCACGCTGGTTTCGCTGATGGTCGGCCTGTTCGTCAGCATGCTCGTGCTGCTCGCCGTCTACGGCAGCGGCGCGTTCGTCGAGACGAACCGGCGCCAGATGATCGCAGGCAACGCGGCCTTCGAGAATGCGATGGCCGCGCTGCTCGCGATGCAACGCTCGACCAAGCAGGCGGGCATGGCGATCAGCCTCGACGGCCGGCTGTCCTGCCGCTCGCTGAACATCTTCCGCAACGGGGCCATCCGTGCGAATTCGGCCGCGGCCGCCCCGGTGCTGATCGGCGACGGCGGCGACGACTCGGACACGTTGACCGTCACCTTCGCCGATTCGCTGCAGGCCGCGATGCCGGCGCAGAGCATCCGGCCGATGGACGCCGACGATACGTCGATCCTGGTGCCCAACGAGATCGGCTTCCAGGTCGACGACCTGATCCTCGTCGGCGCGCCTGGCGCGAACACGCCGTGCACGCTGATGCAGATCAGCAGCACCGCCCCGTCGGCCAGCCCTGCCGGCTCGCATCTGTTGCACGAGGGACCGAACGACTGGAACCCGGCGGACCGGACGACGACGTTCACGACGATGCCGTCGTACCCGACCGGCTCGCTCGTGCAGCGCGTCGGCAACTGGAACTGGCTGACCTACCGCGTCACCGGCGGTCGACTCGAGGAGGTCGACAACCTGACCGGCGCCGTCGACGTGATCGCGGAAGACATCGTCTACATGAAGGCCGCCTACGGCACGACCGACGGCGTCGGCCGGACCATCGAACAGTGGGTGCCGCCGGTCGACCCGTGGGACGATCCGAGCCTCGCCCAGCTCAACGCCATTCGTGCGGTGCTCATCGCCGTCGTCGCGCGCAACCCGCAGCGCGTGAAGCCGTCGGTGGCCGGCGGCGGCTGCGACGCGACCTCATCGAACTCGCTCGAGCTCTGGCCGGGCGGCACCGTGGTCGACCTGTCGCGGGTCGGCGCCGACTGGAACTGCTTCACCTACCGGACGCTGCGCCTGGCCGTGCCCTTGCGCAACGTCATCTTCGGAAGCTGAGCATGGAGACACGACACCGGGCGGCCCCGGGGCAACGAGGCGCCGCGCTGCTGGTCACGCTGATCGTGACGGCGTTGATGGTGCTGGGCGTGCTGTCGTTCACGCGCTCGGCCGACACCGCGAACCTGATCGCCGGCAACACCGCGTTCAAGCAGGCCGCCACGCAGGCGGCCGAACTCGGCCTGCTGGCGGCCGGCAACGACATCGACAGCCTGGCCAATCCGGACGTCGACGTGGCCGGCCGCTATTTCGCGACCCAGCAGTTCGTCGCCGCGGAGATTCCGCCGGCCGGCTTCAACTGGGCCGCCGCGCCGGAACAGGTCGTCGGCGGCTTCAGCGTGCGGCGCATCGTCGAAAGGATGTGCGACACGACTCCGGTCACCGACCCGATCGCCCAGTGCTCGGGACGCACCGCGCCCGCGCAAGGCAGCCAGAAGGCCGGCGCGCCGACGCTGCAGGGACAACCCGCCATCTACTACCGGGCCACGGTGCGCGTGACCGGCCCGCGCAACTCGGAGAGCCTGATCCAGGCCGCCTTTTCGCGCTGAACCCGTTTTTCCTTTCCCGGAGACTTCCCATGAGCGCAGTTCGAACTCGTTCCGCCTGCGTGGCCGTGGGCCTGGCCCTCGGAATCCCGACCGTCGCCGGCGCGGTGGACATCAGCCAGCTGCCGATCTCGGCAAAGTCGCAGGCGACACCGAACATCATCTTCGGCGTCGACGACTCGGGGTCGATGGACTGGGAAATCATGATGCCGACGCCGAGCGGCACGCTTTGCTGGAAGAACAAGCGCTTCTACAACTCGTCGGGGGACTACGAGAGCAACAGCAGTTGCTCATCGAACGCCGAGTACGGGTACCTGTTCCCGAACGGTCAGAGTTCCACGGCGACGACCGACAAACGGCGTTACGTCGACACCAACTTCGCGGCGATCCCGCCTACGCGCCAGTTCGCGTTCGTACGCTCGCACCGCTACAACCCGATCTATTACAACCCTGCCATCGCGTACAAGCCCTGGGCACCGGCCTGGATCGACGGTTCGCTGCGCAGCTTCGCCGATGCGACGCCGACGGCGGTACTGTGGCACCCGCTGTATCCGACTTCGGGCACGGCGACGACACCGCTGGACCTGACACAGACGTTGACGAGTTCGTCGTCGAGCTGGACCTTCCGCGTGCACAGCGGCATGGTCCTGAACGCCAATCAGGATCCGGGCATCAAGGTCGGCAGCACGACGATCTCGGGCTCGGTCAGCAACCAGAGCGGCAACGCGACGATCCCCTACTACCCGGCGACCTACTGGGTCGAGGACACCAGCTCGGGCAAGAACTGCCGGACAGCCAACGGCACTTCGCGAAGCGAGACCTCGTACTGGTGCTCGACGGGCCCCGACGGCAAGAAACTCCGGCGCATCGAAATCAAGAGCGATTCGCTCGAAATCGTCAATGGTCGCTTCCCGAGCGGCCGGACCTACACGCAGGAACTCCAGAATTTCGCGAACTGGTTCCAGTACTACCGCAAGCGCCGGCTCCTGCTGTCCTCCGCCATGTCCAGCGCGCTGGTCGACATTCGCGGCATTCGCGGCAGTACCGTGTACTTCAACGACCGCAACGCAGTCACGATGCGCGACTTCTCGGCCGAGGCCGACTCGGAAAACGGCAAGGACGTGCTCGGCAACATCTACGCGAACAAGGCGAACGGCGGCACCCCGACGAGCGCAACGCTGAAGTACATCGGCGAGCAATTCAAACGCACCGACGCCGATGCGCCGATCCAGTTCGCGTGTCAGCGCAACGCCGCGTTCGTGCTGACCGACGGCTTCGCCAACGACATCAACGGCGAATCGGTCCCCAGCTACACCTCCTCGACGTGGCACGGGTCGAAACCGTACACGACGACCCACAGCAAGTCGCTGGCCGACATCGCGGCTTCGTACTACACGAACAACCTGCGTCCCACGCTGACGAAGGGCCTGCTGTCGATCGACCCCTCGGACACGAGCCCGAACGCCGACAAGAACACCGACCTGCACATGCAGACCTTCGCGATCACGCTCGGCGCGGTCGGCACGATCTACGGCCTCGATACGGCGCAGGCGCGCAATCCGTTCGTCAATCCGCCGACCTGGCCCAAGCCGGCCAACGACGCGGCCAGCTCCATCGACGACCTCTGGCACGCGACGATCAACGGCCGCGGCGCCATGTACGCGGCCAACAACGCCGAGGAAGTGACCGCCGCGATGCAGGACATGGTCCGCAAGATCCTCGTGGCCGCCGGTTCGGACGCGGGTATCGCGGTCTCGACCGTGAACCTGCGGGCCGGCGACAACACGGCCTTCGTGTCCTCGTACAACGCGCGAAACTGGACCGGCGACATCGCGGCCTTTCCGATCGACCTGGCGACCGGCAACGTCGACACGACGGCCGGCAAGGAGCTGTGGTCGGCCCGCGCGCTGCTCGACAAGCGCGATCCGTCGAACCGGATCATCGCCTCGCACGACGGCGCCAAGGGCGTGCCGTTCACGACGGCCGGCCTGGGCGCGACGCTGGTCGGCAAGCTGGCACTCAATGGCGGCGACGGCGCCGACGTGCTCGATTGGCTGCGCGGCGTACGCACGAACGAGGGCGCCGCGGCGCCCGCCTACCGCACGCGCGACCACCTGCTCGGCGACATCGTGACGGCCGAACCCCTGTACTTCGACGGCATCGCCTACCAGGCGGCCAACGACGGCATGCTGCACGCGTTCGACGCGGACAACGGCAACGAGCTCTGGGCCTACGTTCCGTACAACGCGCTGGGCCGGCTCAAGCATCTGGCCGATCCGCTGTACGAGCATCGTTTCATCGTCGACGGCACGCCGGCCGCGGCGAAGATCGAGAACGAAACCCGGACCATCCTCGTCGGCGGACTGCGCGGCGGCGGCGCCGGCTTCTACGCGCTCGACATCACCGATCCGCGGCCGGCCAGCGAATCGTCGCTGGCCGGCAAGGTGCTCTGGGAGTTTCCGAACGCGTCGACGCCGGCCGCCACGCTGAACAAGCTCGGCAGCTCGTTCGGCAAACCGGTGATCGTCAAGACCTCCGGCAACGGCTGGGTCGTCCTGCTGACTTCGGGCTACAACAACGCGAGCGGCAAGGGTCACCTGTTCGTGCTCGACGCGGTCTCCGGCTCGCTGCTGAAGACGCTGGACACGCCGTCGGGAGAAGGCCTCGCCCACGTCTCCGCCTGGGTCGACGATCCGGCCGCCGCCGAGCCGACCGTCGAGTTCGCTTACGGCGGCGACCTGGGCGGCAACCTGTGGCGCTTCGACATGCGCGGCGACGTCGGGTCCTGGACCGTCTCCCGGCTCGTCTCCTTCGGCTCGAGCCAGCCGATCACCAGCGCGCCGGAACTGACCTTCGTCGACAAGAACCGGATGATCCTGGTAGGCACCGGGCAGTTGCTCGGCGACGCCGACCTGACGACCAGCGCTACGCAGTCGGTCTACGGCGTCATCGATCGCGGCACGGAGATCACCGAGCCGTCGAAGAAGCTGTTCAAACAGACGCTGACCGAGAAAAGTGGGGGCATCCGGCACGTAACGAACACCGACGTCGACTTCAGCAGCTACGATGGCTGGCGCTTCGACTTGCCGTCCGGAGAGCGCGTATCCACCGACCCGTCGGTGGCCTTCGGCGCACTGGTGTTCACGTCGAACAAGCCGTCGGCGATGGCGTGCTCGACCGAGTCCTTTCTGTACGCCGTCAACGTGGCCAACGGCGGGCAGATGCCGCCGAGCATCCACCACTCCGAGCCCTGGACCGGCCGCCGGCTCGGCTTCGCCTACTCGTCGCGTCCGGTCACGGTCACGCTTCCGTCTGGAAAGGTCGTCGCGATCACGCACAAGTCGGACACGACAGTGGCCTCGTCGCTGCTGCCGGTCGGCGGCACGCCGCCGCTGCGCAAGCTCGGCTGGCGCGAGGTCTTCCGCTAATCGGTCTCGCGCCGCGTTCGGTTCAATGCCCCGCTCGAGCCGACGCCATCGTTTCGTCGAGCCACTCGATCCAGTGACGCACCGGCGTGCCGGTGCCCGACTGCAGGTGCGCGAGGCAGCCGACGTTCGCCGACAGGATCAGCTGGGGCGTGCCGGCCTGCAGGTTCGCCAGCTTGCGGTCGCGTAGACGCAAGGACAGCTCGGGCTGCAGGATCGAGTAGGTGCCGGCCGAGCCGCAACACAGGTGCGACTCGGCAACCGGCAGCGGCGCCGCGCCCAGCAAGACGAGCAGCCGCTCGACGGCGCCGCGGATGCCCTGCCCGTGCTGCAGCGTGCACGGCGGATGGAACGCGATGCGCTGATCGCCGCGCGCGGCGATCGCCGCATGCAGCGAGCCGATCGCGGGCTCGAGTTGCTGTGGCAACCATTCGGCCAGGTCGCGGGTCAGCGAGACGATGCGCTGAGCCTTCGGCCCGTATTGCGGATCTTCGCGCAGCAGGTGCGCGTAATCCTTGACCATCGCCCCGCAGCCCGAAGCGTTGATCACGATCGCCTCGACGCCGGCCTCGACGTGCGGGAGCCAGGCGTCGATGTTGCGCTTGACATCTGCGAGCGCGCCGTCCTGGTCGTTCAGGTGGTGGCGGATCGCGCCGCAGCAGCCCGAACGTCCTTCGACCAGCGTCTGGATGCCGAGCCGGTCCAGCACGCGCGCGGTGGCCGCGTCGATCGAAGGCATCATCGCCGGCTGCGTGCAGCCGTTCAGGATCAGCACGCGCCGCGCACGTTGCGCCTGCGGCCACGCGCCGGGCGCTCGACGTGCCGGCACCTTGTCGCGCAGCATCCGTGGCAACAGCGGGCGCACGGCCTGGCCGGCGCGCATCGCCGGCCCGAACAGCCAGCGTCGCGTCAGGCCTTCGCGCAACACGGTACGCAGCAGGCGCTCGCCGGGCGGACGCCGAACTTGCTGCTCGACCAGCTTGCGGCCGATGTCGACCAGATGGCCGTAGCGCACGCCCGACGGACAGGTCGTTTCGCAGTTCCGGCAGGTCAGGCAGCGATCCAGGTGCGTCAGCGTCGACGTCGTTGCGGCCTGCCCTTCGACGACCTGTTTCATCAGGTAGATGCGTCCGCGCGGTCCGTCGAGTTC